>JBCCCR010000043.1 GCA_039033415.1 Pseudomonadota bacterium
GAAGGAGGCAGGGTTCGACCCGAACGTCCACGATCCGAGAATCGCCGAGCTGGAAGGCCGCCTGCTCCCATTGGTGGATCGCGTCGAGGTGAGCTTTGTCACCGACATGACCAGCCGTTGGTTGGCCTTTAACAACGGTGAGCTCGACATCCTGCCGTTAAATGAGACAGCTCTGACCAGCCTGCTACAGCCGGGTTCCAGCGCGCAGCTGCAGCCCCAGTACGCGAAGCGTTTTTCGCTGCATGTGTCGACGGGGAACGAGGTGATCCTGATGAGGATCAAGATGGACGACGAGACCCTCGGGTTTCACCCGGATGCTTCAACTCAACAGCGAAACGCCGAGCTTCGATGCCTGGTGCGGGACGCGCTGAATTGGTCGGACCGAAACTTGGCGTTTTTTGAGGGCAGGGCGCTGGAATTTCAGGGCGTTGTCGCACCAGCCCTCAAGGAGTTTCAGGACGTAAAGCGCCCGATCCGATCAGATGCCGCTATCCGGGAAGGGTTTCAGACCGCCAACATGCTGCCCGATCTCACCTATGGGTTTACGAGTGACCCAAGGAACCTGAAAAACTTCGACGTTTTTCGCAGCCACCTGGCGGCCGCTGGTTATCCAGCCGACAAAATTAAGGCTGTCCGCTACAGCTCCTTTGGCGAATTTCTTAACGGCACCCGAAGCGGCAGGCATCTGGTGTCCAATATCGGATGGACGCTGAACTACCCTGATGCCGAAAACAATCTGCAGCTTTTCTACGGCCCCAACAGCGACGCAGGTGTCAATCTGGGCAACTATCGCAATGACCGGTTCGACGAACTCTACAGGAGGGTCAACAAAACCGATCCATCACCCGAGCGAACGGAACTTGTCGAGTCCATGAATACGCTGCTCTGGGAAGACTGTGCCTACTTCGGCAGCCTAAGCCCCCGGGGACTGGCGTTGAGCCAGAAGCACGTAGTTGGGATGCCCGACCATTCGTCGGCGATGGTGGGGCGCTATTTTGAGTTCATCGAAAAAAGGTAGAGACAGGGAAGGGCTGTCCGCTAGTCCGGACTGTTGGCGAAATCCGGATGCGACTTAAATCCCTGGACGCCAGAATAAGCCGGATCAGCGACTGAGTCAGAAAGATTACGCATCCTGCCGTAAGCGATCTCGGTCAGGGGCACGTTAACGAACCAAACAGGTTGTAGAACGGGATTTCCAGCGCTGTCCTTCGCCCCGTCATCTGCCGGCACATTGCGCTGAATCATGACGTCAGGCATTCCATCTCCGCTAAAGTCTCCAACCATTACAAGCGCCCGATCCAGTAATTCATACTCCACGGAAGCAACGAGCGTTTCGACGTTGGCAATCGCTATGTCCGTCTGTTCCTGGTGGTACTTTGATTGAGCGGACAAAAGGCCGGCCGCCGGCATGGGAAATTCGTAATTCTCGTTAACCGCAACCAAAAACCCCCTTGCCTTAGGGAATATGAAGGTCTCTAGCAGGGTGTACTTCTGGTTTAGTTCCTCGTCAGTCAACGGTTCAAGATTGGACCGGGTTCGCTCCTGAGCGAGTAAAGTCGAGGCAAACGCCGTCAAAACGAAGACTAGAAACTTCAATTTGATTTCTCCTGCTCATAAGGCAGCAAAGACTGCTCAGCTCTTCTTTTTTCCCAAAAGTAAAGTCCAACGCCGGTTTCGGTTAGACAACTGTCCAAATCATTGGAGCTTTCAAACGACTCCATTGCTGGTACAAGGTGATCGTAAGAGAACTCCCTCATCAACTCCTTCATTGCCGCTCGGAACTGAGCAAGCTTCGAGTATGGAATCTTGTAGGAGTAGAAATCATGCTGGAAATGCCTGTTATGGATGTCTTCGTTTGACATCTCGAGGTTGTCTTCAGTTGCCCTACCGAGCCGCTCGATCATCGCGCAACCAACCTTAAACATGTCCAATTCATTTCCATTTGCTGGCTCGAACTCAGCCGCAAGAAGTCGCAGACGATTCTCTCCATCTACGGATATTTTTTTCGCGACGCCCGCACCAACTAATGCGTTCGCCATTGTTCCGTAGCTAATATTCCCAATTGTCTTCCGTACCAAGGTCGAAAAATTCTTTTTGCCATAAGGTCCGTTGAGAGGTAAGTCTTCAGGATGACCGTTCGACGTTTGCCAAAAGTCATTTGAGTTCCACTCGGAAATCACGATGGCTTCTGCGCAAACGGGTCTGTTTCCCGATCTTTCATGGCAATCAAGTTTTTCGGAGATTCGCTTAACTTCAGTCTGGCTGACGCCGCTCATCAAACTCAAGAAGCCGTATTCCTTTTTTTTCGAGTCACGCCGCTGCTGCGAAAGAGACTCTCGGGCGGCGCTTACGTATGCAGTCTTTAACGCATCAACAAATAGGGGGTACGTTACTCGGAAGCGAGTCGAAAGGATTCTGACTAATGGCGCGGTTGCGGTGACGGCGTACTCTAATGCGAGGCGTTCTTGTGACGTCATTGGTCAACTATGGCATTATCATGTAGATTTTACAACAAAATTGGTAAAAATGGATTGCAATGACTCATTTAGGAATCAAATTTCCCTTCGGTAGGAGCGCGAGGTTGAGTATTTGGATACTCATTCTTGCAGTCTTTTGTTCAAGCTGTGGAGATTCGAGTACAGATATTCCCGAACGTGCGTTCACGGTCGCGTTCGATGGGGCGCCGCGCAATATAGATCCCCTCGGTGCATCGTCCGTTTATTCCGTTGGAGTTGTATTAGCAACATACGAAACTCTCTTTGAGTATGCGTACCTGAAGGATTCTCTGGATATCAAGCCCGGCCTGGCGAACGAAATGCCGACCGTTTCAGACGACGGCTTGCAACTAACCGTAAGCATTCGAGAAGACAGTGTCTTTGCCGACAGTGAGATTTTCGCCGATGGTCGCGGTCGGTCAGTAGCAGCTAGCGATGTGGCGTTCTCTCTTTTGCGCCACTTCGATGAATCACTTCCAGGGCAGGGCGCGTGGCTTTGGCGAGACTTAGTAGAGGGAATTCGGGAATGGGATGGTAACTACGATCGTCCTCCTACCGGAATAGAAATAGTTGATGAGCGGACGATCAAATTTACGCTCACCGAGAAATCGCCTCAATTCCTGCATACCTTAACCACAGGATATTCGGCAGTTGTCCCAACCGAAATTGGGGAGACTGACCAGCAAAGGATCCAGTACCAGTCCTACGGGTCGGGGCCATTCAAGGTAAGTCAGTTCGACTCGGCAAGAGTAGTACTAGTGAGAAATGAGAATTATCCGGATCGGAAATTTGATCTATCTGACTCTGGGTACGTCGCAGGAAAACATGATCCGCGCTTGGAAAAACTAAATGGTATCTCATTGCCAATACCTGACCGTGTAACCATCGAGTTCATTGAGGATCCGTCGAGCCGGTGGATTTCTTTTGACAACTCTGAGCTTGATTCGATGGTTATCGCCAGTGATTACCTCGACCCAATGCTTGAACAAGGAGAGGATGCGACTTTGTCGAGTGATTTTAGATCACGGTTTAGACTGAATCGCTACTTGGCGAACGAAGTAGTTCTGCTCAGATTCAATATGCTGGATCCCATCCTTGGGCTGTCAAACGATCCCGTAGAGCAAAATTATCGCCGGCGATTGAGATGTGCAATTGCGCGCGGCGTCGATTGGGAAAAGCGCAACAAAGTCTTTTTTGGCGGCGAGGCGTTGCTCTTCGACGGCCTTATGCCGCCGACACTGCCAGAATTCGATGCGAACATAAGGTTCAATCAGCAAGATCGGCAATTGCAGTCAAGGATGCTATTTGAAGAGTTGTCAAAGGAGCGGCCTCTGCCTGAGCTAACCTTTGGGCATACAACTTCGAGAATTCAGGTCCAGAATTTTGACTTGTTTCGGTCTAATCTGATGAATCTGGGATATCCCGAATCCCAGATCGTTGGAGTTCGCTACGCCTCGTTTGGCGATGTTCTCCGCGGCGCACACGACGGCAACCACCAAATCACACAAAGCTCGTGGACACTGGATTATGGCGATGCTGAAAATGTGCTACAGCTTTTTTATGGCCCAAACCGGTCGCCAGGTGCGAACATCTCCAATTATGACAACAGCCAATACAACAAGCTATTCGAAAGAGTAAAGGCGTTGCGTCCGTCTGAAGTTAGGACGGAACTCATATCAGAGATGCAGACACTATTGGCAGAAGACTGTCCATATTCTGGTTCTGCCACGAGGGAACGAGTGGTAATCAGCCAAAGCCGCATTATTGGAAATCCAAGTCACGATGCGACAAAAATTGGCCGGTATTTCATGTACATCGGATTTGAATAAAAAACCCGCTGCGGGGTTTTTACACGCCTCACAGCGGGAGTGGGGTCAATCGAATTTAGGTACACCCCGCTGGCCTGCCCCCAAAATTGCAGGCCGAGCGGGATGTGGGGTCGATCGGTTGCGCTGTCAAAGGGATCACAAGGCTCGTCAGAAATCGACGACCATGATCTCCTCCAGCAGTTCGAGCGTTCCGTTTCGTGCGTTGAAAACGGTCTCACTCAAAATATGTCCTTTCTGTTCTTCCCTCAAAATGGCTACAAGTCCGTATTTCTCTGTTTGCAGCAGCTCGAGCGTCGTAGTCCGAGCTAGTTTTTCTGCACCAGTCCCGGCTCCGTCTACTTTGTCTGCGCCAGTGCCGGCCCCATCGACTTTGGCTGCACCTGTACCAGCGCCGTCAACTTTTTGTGCACCTGTCCCTGCGCCATCAACTTTCTGTGCACCGGTGCCGGCACCATCGACTTTGTCGGCACCTGTGCCTGCTCCGTCAACCTTAGCGAGTGTGCTTGCCCCGAGCAGTCTTACCGTTCCAAAGCCATCTTCAAGTTGACCTGCGCCAACGAGAAAGCTTCCTGCTTCTTTTTGCTGGTATACCGCAGCAACGTGTCCGTTTGCTTCGTTTAGTGTGACCGTTAGCCCCTGATAACGGAATTCCTGTGCACCAAATGCTGGAACGCTTGCAATCAATAGCGTGATGGCTGCGATTAAGCATCGCGATGCGCTTTTCGTTATTGCGCCGGTTCCTGTCTTCTCGATGTTAGTGCTCATTTCTGCCTCCTAGTAGCTTCGGCTCGACTCATTGTTCGAGCTTCTAAAGCCAAGACACCGCTTTGTGCGGCGTTCGTTATTAGTTGTTATTTGCCAGTTCCACCAAACTGAACTTGGCCCGTTCCACCCGAGGTGATTTGTCCTGTGCCACCAGTTGATACGATCATTTTTAAGCCTCCTAATTTAGCTTTTGATTATGGGGTTAAAGTTAGGCAGTGAGCGTTTCATAACGCCCCCACCCGTGGTCTTCGAAGTAGTAGTAACCTACCCCAGCGTGAACGCTTTCTTTGGTCTCCGGGCCACGCTCAAATTCTTCTAGTGGCGATACACTCGCCTCAACTTGGTCCCTCAATAAGTCCTTCATCCGTGCCCTAAATTCAGGAATATCCTTGACGTTGAGGCAACGTATGTATCGTTCCTGCTGAAATAGGTTATTAGTTGGCGCAAGCAGCGGGTTTTCTAAGTTGTACGTAAATGTTTGAAGCAAATGCCTAATTGATCGCGCTGTGTGGAGAAGCAGGTCGTCTGTCCGACCCTCTCCGCCGGGAGTGAAAAACCGACGTTTCATCTTCAAACATCGCTTCCCGCGGTGCCGGACAAAGCTGACACAACCTGCATCAATCAAAGCATCAACCACTTGACCGTAGGCAATATTGTCCACATGTTTCCGGACAAGCGTTTGCAGAGTACGAGAGTTATACTTTCCAGACGTGGGCAGCAACATTGGCTCGCCATCATCGTCAAGCCACATTGGATCACTAGACCAAATACCCAAAACTTTTGCCTCTGGGCATACGTCAGTTTGATCTACATAACCTGGTGGCCGTTCTCTTTCGACAAGCTCGTCCACCACTTGCCGACATAGGTGTGGACTAATACCCGTAAAATAAGCAAGTGTTCCCATAGACGGTTCGCTTTTTGGGTCTTGCTTGGCTGCCTCTTCAAGCGCAATGTCTATGAATAGACTTTTAATTACCCGATCCATCGCTGGATAGGTCACGCGAAAAGTCAGCATAAACAGCTTAATGATGGGCCGAAGAATCTGCTCCAGAAGGAGCATCGTCTTCGACGCATCAGGCGCTAGGGTGGAATGTGGGGTCTGAATTGTTTGTGTGCTCATTGGTCCTGGTCCTCTGGAGTTAGGCGATTAACTCGCGGAGAGCAAAAGCCACGTGCTTCCTGTCCTCGCTGACCCCCCAGTCGACGAGTTGTGGCTTGCCTTGCAAATAACCCTGATAAAACTCAGCGCCGAAGCGCTCAATCAAATTCAGGTCTTCCTGAGTCTCGATACCCTCAAGTACGACGGGTACGTTGACGCTTTCAGCAAAGTCGATGACGGTTTGGACGGCCTTGAACTTCCTATTCGACTGCTTCGCGGCTAGGACTGCGGAGCGATCGATCTTGAGGAAGTCCACCAGGCTTTCCGGCGCCAGCAGGCCCACGTGAACGTGGCCACTGCCGATGTCATCCAGCGCAATTTGGGATCCCATTCGACGAATGGATTTGCAGAAGTGGATCGCTGCCTGCAGATCCTGAACGGGGGTGTGCTCGATGATCTCGAAGCACAATTGTTCGGCATGTACGTCGGAAGCGGCTAGGACGCTTATAACGCGGTGCACGAATGTGGGGTCGGATATAGAGTCGGCAAAAATGTTGACTGACAGGCGGCAGGTGCGACCGTTGCTGTTTTGAAGCTCCAGCCATTGGCATGCGCTTTTAATCACCGCCAGATCAAACTCAACCATCCAATCCATGGATTGAACGGCGTTAACCAGTTCTTCCGTGTGGATGCCGCGAGGACGTACCAGCCACTCGTACCACGGCGGCCGGATCGGCCCTTTGATGGATACGATTTCCTGTATGGCGAAGTCCGTTTCTAATTGACCTTCGGCGTTAATCAGCCACGTAAGTGGTTGATTTTCCGTCTGGATCTTGTGCGCTCCTAGTTGCACTGATAGGTCCTCAAAATGTCCATGGAGTGAGTTATACAGAGACTAAAAAAATGATGCAAGCATTTTTTTGAAAAATATTTTTGAAACAATACTGAAGCAGTTGTATCTCCCGGATACAAATCATCTCGAAAGTACCCAAGAAAAGATCTAAGTCCGAGCAGAAAAATCATCGGGTCGACAGGAAAAAGTAATTAAAATCAGTTAGTTGCGAATTTGAACGAAAAACGGCGAGTTTTTGGCTCTAATTCCGGCCGAGTGCCTCATGGCCAATTTGTGCAGTTTTTGAACAATTGGTGCCTCCGATGAAGGCTTATCGGTATGGTGTGCACCATGAACGACCTGAGTTTTCCCCTGCCGGGGGGCGCGCCCCAGATGATCGGAGAGTCGTTTGCGCGGCAGGCGAGGGCACAGCCCACGCTGGCTACGGCCTTGGGCGTTGGACTACAGACGCTGCGGCAAGAGGGTTATGTAGCTGCCACTGCGGAACGGCTCAGGCAGGTCCTCAGCGAGAAAGCCATAGAACTGGATGAAGCCTCCGAGGGTGAAGGCTGGTCCACCCAAACACTGCTGGCCACCGGACTGGTCTCGGAGAACACCGCTGAGAACAAGCCGGTGGTTCTCGATCGGGGGCTTTTCTACTTTGCCGTCGATTGGTGCACGGAACAGGAGCTGGCCCGTTGGATCACTGCCTTGGCAAAAGCTGAACCGCTGCCGCCGCCCTCCGTTCCGGCCGACCTTGGGCTCGGGCGAGATCAGGCATCGGCGCTTCGCCATGCGCTTGGCCACCGCTTTACCGTCCTTTCCGGCGGCCCTGGTACCGGCAAGACGACGCTGGTCGGTCAGCTCATTAGGCAATGGCTCTCGGCAGGCGGTGATCCGCAGCGGCTGATGATTGCCGCGCCGACGGGCCGCGCTGCAGCGCGGCTGTCAGGCGCAATCTCCGCGCTGGTCGATACGCCGCTGCCGCCGGCCGGGACGCTTCATCGCGCGCTTGGGTGGAGCCCCAGTCGGGTGAGGTTTCGATTTGACCAGCGCCGGCCCATCCCGGCAGACCTGGTAATTGTCGACGAGGTCTCGATGGCGGACCTGGCCCTTATGCACGCGCTGTTTTCAGCGCTGGAGCCAAACGCGCAGCTGGTTTTGCTGGGCGATAAAGACCAGCTAGTCTCGGTTCAGCCTGGCAGCGTGCTGGCCGATCTTTGCGCGGGGCTCGCCGGCGGAACCGCGGAGACCTGCGTGCAGACGCTCAACGAGAACTTCCGATACGGCGAGGATTCCGGCATCGAAGCAGTGGCCGCCGCCATTCGCGACGGTGATGCAGGTGCGACCCTGGAGGCCATTGCCGCCAGCGACGACGTTGAACTGCTCCCGGCGCTAACCGAGTTGGAGCCGATCTGCGCCGACTGGCTGACCGCGGTTGCGGATGAGTCTCCCGAGGACACCTGGCGACGGCTGCAATCCAAACGCATTCTGTGTGCCCATCGGCGCGGCCCTTTCGGTATTGAGCGGGTTAACCGGCAGGTTTTTCGCTGGCTGCAGCGCTGCGGACAGCTGGCTGGGCGTTACGCGGATGAACAGGCCAATTTTCCCGGTCGTTTGTTTTCGCTGACCAGCAATCAATATGAGGAAGGGTTCTTCAACGGCGATCAGGGTTTCCTTCGCTCTGGCGGTGGTGACCTGACCGCCTGGCTCGAATCGACCGATCAAGCGCTTCGGAAACTTTCGCCCGCGCGGCTGCCTGCGGCCGAGACGGCTTACGCCATGACCGTACACCGGGCGCAGGGCTCAGAGTTTGGTGAAGTGTTCTGCGTGCTGCCGCCGGCCGACTCCCCGCTGCTGACGCGGGAACTGCTCTACACTGCGGTGACGCGCGCTCGGACGCGCGTGACGCTTTACGGTGACCCCACCGCCATCGCGCGGGCCGTCAATAATCCCGGAGCACGGAGCTCTGGACTTGCGCGCCGCCTCGCCGATCTGACCCGAAAACCCTCAGACAGTCCGATCCAGCAGTCCCTTTTCTGACAGTTGTCATATCCATCCGGTGATGAACCGGACTGGCAGGCCAGGCCTCTGATTCGCGAGACTAACGGCAGTTTCGCGCAGGGGAACCCGCCAGATGCAAAAAACGGACATTATCGAATTGTCGGAAGTCAGTAAGCGTTACGGCGCCCAGCTGGCGGTTGATGGCCTCAGCCTGAGTCTGCGGGCCGGCGAGGTTTCAGCCATCCTCGGGCCCAACGGCGCGGGAAAAACTACCAGCGTGCATATGATGATGGGGCTGCTCCGCCCCACCGAGGGTTCGATCCGCGTGCTGGGTGGCGAGCCCGGGAATGCTCAGGTCCGCCAGCGCACGGGTGCCATGCTGCAGGTTTCCGGGCTGCCGGATACGTTAAAAGTCAGAGAGTTACTGCATCTTTTTCAGAGTTATTATCAAAAGCCGCTCGAAAGGGACGAAGTGGTCTCGCTCGCCGGGATCGAAAAGCTGATGGGGCGGCGCTTTGCCCACCTTTCAGGTGGGGAAAAACAGCGCATCATGTTCGCGCTGAGCATCTGCGGTGATCCGGAGCTGCTGTTTTTAGATGAGCCCACGGTGGGTATGGACGTGAGCACACGACACCGCTTCTGGGAGGTTGTTCGCCAGCTTGCCGGCGGCGGACGCGCTGTGGTGCTCACCACACACTATTTAGAAGAGGCTGATGCGCTCGCCGATCGGGTGGTTGTGATCAACGACGGTCAGCTTGTTGCCGATGGAAGCCCGGCTGAGATCAAAGCGGTGGTGCCAAGCGGCAAGGTTCGCTGCCGCACCACGCTTGAGACGTCGAGAATCTCAACCTTGCCGGGAGTGGGCTACGTGCGTCGCGAGGGTGGCATGGTCACCATTTCGACCAGCGAACCGGAGGATCTGGTTCGCGCACTGCTGCAGGCAGACCCTGACCTGACGGAGCTGGAGGTCTCCAAGGCCGACCTGTCGCAGGCGTTTCTGCACCTTACCGACCAACTGTCCACCACTCGGGAGGCTGCGTGATGAGTGCCGCAACCGTTTATCTCCTGGAATGGCGCTACGAGTTCATTCGCCTGTTGCGCAGTCCGGGATTTGCGATCCCCTCGCTGACCTTTCCGGCGGCGTTCTACGTGCTCTTTGCTTTGGTGATGAGCATTGGCGGCGGCTCACGCGGCGGGATGGCGACCTACCTGCTGGCGAGCTACGGCGTGTTTGGCGTCATGGGCCCCGGCCTTTTTGGGTTTGGTGTGGGCGTTGCCATCGAGCGCAGCCAGGGCCTGATGCTGCTGAAGTTTGCTTCACCCATGCCCCACAGCGCGTATTTTCTGTCGAAGGTCTTGATGAGCGTCACCTTCAGCGCCCTGATTGTCGCAAGCCTCTTTACGCTGGCCACAGTGTTTGGCGGCGTGAAGCTGGAGGTCGGACAGGGCATGCTGCTGGCGGCCATCCTGCTGCTGGGTGCGGTCCCGTTCTGTGCGCTTGGGCTGGCTATCGGCAGCTGGGTTGATGGCCAGGCGGCGGCGCCGATCGTCAATCTGATCTACCTGCCCATGGCGGCGCTGTCCGGTTTGTGGTTTCCGCTGCGGGTGATGCCTGAGTCGCTGCAGACCCTCGCCTGGGCACTGCCGCCGTTTCACCTCAACCAGCTGGCCACCAAAACCATTGGCATGGACGACGGACACTCTATATATATACATATCGGCGCGCTGGTGTTTTACACCGCCGCCTTCTTGTGGGTCGCCGCGGCCGGGCTGCGGCGGGAAAAGGCGCTCAGCACGGCACAGGCAACATGAACAGTCTTCCAATGCCAGGCAATACGCTGACCCGCACGCTGCTGCGGGTTCATCGTTTTCTGATTCCGCAACATAAATGTCTGGGCTATACGCCTTATCTCTGGCTGATCTACCTCGGTTTTCCGCTTCTCCCGCTGCTGTTCGGCACCGCCTCGCCGACGACGGCGGCCGTCACCGTGATTGGGCTGATCATCTTTCTGCCGACCTATTTTGCCGCCTACAGGCAAGACGGGACCCGCGTGCTGCCGTTTATTGGCGTTTTTGTGATCCTGGGCCTGTTCACGGCGCCGGTGAACATGGGGTCACCGGTGTACTTCATCTTCGCCTGCTCTTTTGCCGCCCAGGTCGGTCCACCCGCGGTGGCGATGCGTTACGCGTCACTGGTGGTGCTGGTTGGCGTTTTCCAGGTCTGGCTGCTGGAGCTGCGTCCCTCGCAGGCACTGGTTACCGCGGTGATCGGCTACATGGTCACGGCGGTGAACGTGTTCTACCGCAAGCTGGAGCTGAAAAACGAGGCGCTTCGCCTTTCCCGAGAGGAGATCAAGCGCCTCGCCCGGACCGCCGAGCGGGAGCGAATCGCCCGCGATCTGCACGACCTGCTCGGCCATACCCTGGCCAGCATCACGCTCAAGGCGGAGCTCGCGCGGCGAACGGTGCTCGATCAGCCGGAGAACGCACAAAAAGAGCTCGCTGAGATCGAGCGCATCTCCCGGCAGGCCACCGCGCAGGTTCGCGCAGCCGTGGCGGGGTTCCGGGGTGGTCGTATTCAGTCGGAGCTGGCGAGCGCGCGCCAGCTGCTGGAATCCACCGGCATCTGGCTGGACGCGGAGATCGACCAGGAGTCGATGTCGGCGGAACACGAAAACATTTTGGCTCTGGTGCTTCGGGAGGCTCTGACCAACGTTCACCGCCATTCCCGCGCCTCGCAATGCTCGGTCATGCTCAAGCACGAGGGGCGCCAGATCCGGTTGGTGGTTCGTGATGACGGTCGGGGCGGCCGGGTCAAACCGGGTTCCGGCATCAGCGGGATGTCGGAACGCCTGCGGTCCGCCGGCGGCAAGCTGCATATCGAGGCCAATACGCCCAGCGGGCTGATCGTGCAAATGACCATTCCGGTGAGTGAGCCGCCCCTGGCGCTCGCCGAACCGATCGCCTGATGCGGGTCCTCATCGCTGAAGATCAAAGCATGGTGCTGGGTGCGCTGGCGGCCTTGCTGGAGCTGGAGCACGATATCGAGGTGGTCGGCCGAGCCACGGATGGTCGCGAGGCCCTGGCCAAGGTAGACGAGCTGGCGCCCGATCTGGTGCTCACCGATATCGAAATGCCGAGTATGACGGGTCTTGAGCTTGCCGGGGCCTTACAGAATCGCGATGGCTGCCGGGTGGTGATTCTCACGACCTTCGGCCGGCCGGGCTATCTGCGTCGGGCGCTCGACAGCGGCGTCATGGGGTACCTGCTGAAAGACGCGCCGGCGGACCAGCTGGCTGACGCGCTGCGTACCGTACAGCGAGGCGGGCGGGTGATCGATCCGGAACTGGCGGCACAGGCCTGGACGGAGCGCGATCCACTCACCGATCGAGAGCGTCAGGTGCTCAGAATGGCCGGGGAGGGCGCTACCAGCGGCCACATCGCGAACACGCTCCACCTGACGCAGGGCACGGTCCGCAACTATCTCTCCGAAGCCATCGGCAAGCTGGGTGCGGCAAATCGTATCGAGGCGGCGCGGCTGGCCAGACAGAAAGGCTGGCTTTAGCGTTCATGTTATTGCGCTCGGCGCTGGTGAGCCCGCCCCTGCTTCGGGTACCATCCGCCGGCCATGGATCTCACCGACTATCATTTTGAGCTTCCGGACGAGCTGATTGCGCAGAAGCCGGAGGCCCGGCGGGACGCCAGCCGCCTGCTGGTTCTTGACCGCAAGACCGGGGCTTTTGAGGATCAATCATTTGCCCAGCTGCCCGCGCTGCTTGAGGCGGGTGACATGCTGATCTTCAACGACACCCGGGTGATCAAAGCGAGGCTGCACGGCGCGAAGGAAACCGGCGGCAAAGCTGAGGTGATGGTGGATCGGATTTTGTCTGCCGACACCTTTCTCGCCCAGGTCCGGGCCAGTAAATCCCCCAAGGCCGGCAGCCGGATCTTTATCGAGGAAGCCGGGCTGACTGTGATCGGCCGCCACGGCGACCTGTTTGAGCTGTCCTCAGACGACCTCGCGTTGATGGACCTGCTGGACGAGCATGGTGAAGTGCCGCTGCCACCTTATATAAGGCGTGCGCCGGAGGCCGCTGACGATGATCGCTACCAGACCGTCTATGCCCGCAATCCAGGCGCGGTCGCCGCGCCGACCGCAGGGCTTCATTTCGACGATGCCATGCTGGAGCGGTTGAACGAGACAGGCATCGAGCTTGGCTATCTCACCTTGCATGTAGGGTCCGGCACCTTCCAGCCGGTGCGGGTGCAGAACATCGAAGAGCACCAGATGCACGCCGAGTGGTTCCGGGTCGACTCGTCGCTGGCCGATCGCGTCAACGCCACGCGAGCTCGCGGCAACCGGGTGATCTGCGTCGGTACCACCAGCCTCCGAGCGCTTGAGTCGGCGTATACCGACGGAGAGGTCAAACCCTTTGAGGGTGAAACCGACATATTTATTTATCCAGGGGTTGAGGTGGGCAGCTGCGACGGGCTGCTCACCAACTTTCATCTGCCTGGGTCGACGCTGCTGATGCTGGTGAGTGCGCTGGCGGGGCGCGAGACCATTTTGCGCGCCTACCAACACGCCGTCGCGCAGCAGTATCGTTTTTTCAGCTACGGCGATGCGATGTTTATCCAATGAAATTTGATCTGCTTCAAACCGACGGCGCGGGCCGGCGCGGGCGGCTGCGCCTGGTGCATGGCATGGTGGACACCCCGGCCTTCATGCCGGTGGGCACCTATGGGTCGGTCAAGGCGATGCTGCCCGAAGCCGTAGCGCAGACCGGCGCCCAGATTGTGCTCGGCAACACTTTTCATCTGATGCTGCGCCCTGGGGTGGAGGTGATTGAGGCACATGGCGGGCTGCACGGGTTTATGAACTGGTCCGGTCCGATTCTCACCGACTCCGGCGGTTTTCAAGTGTTCAGCCTGGCCGCCAAGCGCAAGATTTCGGAGCAGGGTGTTGCCTTCCAGTCCCCGGTAAACGGCAGCCAGGTTTTTCTCGGACCTGAGGAGTCCATGGCGGTGCAGCGCAGCCTGAACTCCGACATCGTGATGATTTTCGACGAGTGCACGCCCTATCCGGCCGACTTTGCCACCGCGGAAACGTCGATGGAACTGTCCCTGCGCTGGGCTGAACGCAGCAAAACCGCCTTCGGCGACAATCCGAACGCGCTGTTTGGCATCGTGCAGGGCGGAATGCACGACGCCCTGCGCACCCGGTCGGCTGAAGGGCTAATGGCGCTGGGCTTCGATGGCTACGCGATTGGCGGGCTGTCGGTCGGCGAACCGCCGGAGGAGCGTCAGCGGGTGCTGGACTACACGACGCCGCTGCTGCCGATCGACCGGCCGCGCTATCTGATGGGCGTGGGTCGTCCGGAGGATATCGTTGAGGCGGTGGTGGCCGGCATCGACATGTTTGACTGCGTGATGCCCACCCGCAACGCGCGAAACGGCCACATTTTCACGCGTCACGGCACGATCCGGATCCGCAACGCGAGATATAAGAACGATACGCTGCCGCTCGATCCAGACTGTCAGTGCTACACCTGCCAGAACTACTCCCGGTCCTATCTCAAGCATTTGGATCAGTGCAATGAAATCCTGGCGTCCATGCTGATGACGATTCACAACATTCATTATTACCAGGAGCTGATGGCGGGGCTCCGCCAGGCCATCGAACAAGGGGAACTGGAGGCGTTTGTGAAGGCCTTTTACGAATTGCGGTCTATGTCATAATAGGCGGCTTGGATTGTGTTTTTTGTCGTATACCCCATATCTCGCTAGGTCGCCCTCGGCGAACCGACAATCGATCAACAAGGTGCTTAATCCGTGGACTTCCTGATCAGTAATGCCATGGCCCAAACCGGGGCCGCTCCCGCTGGCGCCGGAATGGCCAACATCATCATGCTGGTGGTCTTTATCGCCATCTTCTATTTCCTGCTGATTCGCCCGCAGATGAAGCGTCAGAAAGAGCACAAGGGCATGGTCGAGGGCCTGTCCAAGGGGGATGAGGTGGTCACGGGAGGAGGCGTCCTCGGCAAGATTGTGGAGGTCGGCGACGCGTTTATCACGGTAGAAATCGCCGCGAACACATTCATAAAAGTACAAAAACATGCCGTTGGCGCGGTGATGCCTAAAGGCACCATCAAGAACAGCTAGCCGCCCCGGCGCCCGCAACAGGAAAGACGCAAATGAATCAGTACCCGGCATGGAAATACCTGCTGATCGTGGCCGTTGTTGTCGTAGGCCTGCTATACGCGCTGCCCAATCTCTATGGGGAAGATCGCGCTGTCCAGATCTCAGCCTTGGGCAACTTCGAGATGACCGAGGCCGTGCGGGATGACGTGGAGAACGCGCTGCGGGTCGAGCAGATTGTCAGCAAGTCGATCGAGCTCAAAGACGACCGCCTGCTGATCCGGTTTTCCGACGACGAGCAGCAGGAAAAAGCCGCTGAGCATCTTCGTGCTCACCTCGGCAACAACTACTCGGTAGCGCCCAACCTGGCGCCCGCCACCCCCAGCTGGCTTGAGGGTGTCGGCGGCAAGCCTATGGTGATGGGGCTCGACCTCCAGGGCGGCGTTCACTTCCTGATGGAGGTGGATATGGACACAGCGCTGCGGCTCGCGCGGGGCCGCTACGAAGCCGACGTCCGCAACCTGCTTCGCACCAATAACATTCGCTACAAGTCTGCGCAGCTCACACCGCAGGGTCTGTCGGTGCAGCTTCGCACCGAAGAAGACCGCGAACGGGCCAGCTCAGCCATCTTTTCTCAGCTCCCCGAGCTGACGCCGGCGTTCTTTGAGACCGACGATGTCTTTGGCATCCGGTTTGTGATCAGCGAAGACAAGATTTCGGAGATCACCAACACCGCGCTGCAGCAAAACATCACCACGCTGCGAAACCGCGTCAACGAGCTGGGTGTCGCTGAACCATCGGTGGTGCAGCAGGGGGCTAACCGCATCGTGGTGGAGCTGCCCGGTGTGCAGGACACCGCGCGCGCCAAACGGATCATCGGCGCCACAGCCACGCTCGAGTATCGGGCGGTGTGTATGGGTGAAGACCCGTTTGCCGCTGCTGGCACCGGCCTGATCCCACCGGGCTGCCGACTGTATTATGAGAAAAACGGCAACCCGGTGCTGCTCAACAAGCGCCTGATTGTCTCCGGTGAGCAGCTGATTGACGCAGCGGCCGGCTTTGATCCCACCCAGGGCACCCCGCAGGTCTCCGTCACGCTGAACAACACCGGCGGCAACCGGATGCGCAATTTCACCCTGGAGAACGTCAACAACTCGATGGCGGTGGTTTACGTCGAGCGCAAGAGCGTCACCCGAGAGGTGGATGGAGAGTTCATCACCGAGCCTGAGGTGATCGAGCGGGTCATTTCGGTGGCGACCATTCAGGAGCCCTTTGGCCGTCGCTTCCGCACAACCGGTCTCGACAGCCCTCAGGAGGCCTCGGAGCTGGCCCTGCTGCTTCGCGCTGGTGCCCTCGCTGCGCCCGTGGAGATTGTGCAGGAGAGCTTCATCGGCCCGAGTCTCGGCGAAGACAACATCGAGAAAGGCTTTAATTCGGTCAAGATCGGCTTCCTGCTGGTGCTGATCTTCATGGCGATTTACTACCGCTTGTTTGGGGTGGTGGCAGACCTCGCGCTGTTCGCCAACCTGGTGCTGATTGTGGCGCTGCTGTCGCTGCTGGGCGCCACGCTGACGCTGCCGGGCATCGCGGGGATCGTGCTGACGGTGGGTATGGCGGTGGACGCCAACGTGCTGATCTTCGAACGCATTCGCGAGGAGCTAAAAAACGGCAATACGCCGCAGGCTTCGATCCGGGCTGGCTATGACAAGGCGTTCTCAACGATTGCTGACGCGAACGTCACTACGCTGATCGCCGCCATCGTGCTGTTCACCTTCGGCACCGGGCCGATCAAAGGCTTTGCGGTCACACTGTCACTCGGCATCATCACCTCGATGTTCACCGCGATTATGGGTACGCGGGCGGTCATCAACCTGATCTACGGGCGCCGTGCCCGGGTCAAATCTCTGGCTATCTAAGGCCCGGCTATGGAAATCCTCAAAAAAACGACCAACATCAATTTCATGGCGCAGCGCAAGCTGGCCTGGATTTTCTCCGGGATCATTGTGGTGGCCTGCATCGCCTCGCTGTTCCTACGCGGCCTGAACTTTGGCCTGGACTTTACGGGGGGCACGCTGCTTGAGCTGGAGTACCCGCAGGCGGCAGACCTGGCGCAGGTTCGCGAGGCGCTGACCGGTGCCGGCTTCCCGGATGCGGTCGTGCAGACCTTTGGTGCGCCCAACGATATTGTCGTGCGGCTGGCCAGCAGCGACGAGACCGGTAGCGCAGAGCTGAGCAGCGCGGTCCAGGAAGCGCTCGAGGCGGCCAGCGGGCAGGCGTTGGATCTGCGGCGCGTGGAATTTGTCGGCCCGCAGGTGGGTGACGAGCTGGCGGAGAAGGGTGGCCTGGCGATGATCTACGCGCTCATCGGCATTCTGCTTTACATCATCTTCCGCTTTCAGTGGAAGTTTTCGGTCGGCGCCGTGCTGGCGCTGGTGCACGATGTGGTGATCGTGGTCGGGATCTTTTCGATTCTGCAGGTGGGCTTCGATCTCACGGTGCTCGCGGCCATCCTCGCCGTGATCGGCTACTCGCTGAACGACACGATTGTCGTTTACGACAGGATCCGCGAAAACTTCCGTACCATTCGGAAGGGTGAGCCTCTCTCGATCTTTAACCAGTCGATCAATCAGATGCTGTCACGCACGCTGATGACGTCACTGACGACCCTGCTGGTGCTGCTGGCGCTGTTCTTCCTGGGCGGCGAGATCATTCACAGCTTTGCGCTAGCGCTGATCATCGGCGTGATTGTTGGTACCTATTCGTCCATCTACGTGGCTGGAAGCACCCTGATGCTGCTGAACGTCACCAAGCAGGACCTGATGCCGCCGGTGAAAGAGGGTGCCGAGCTAAGCGGACCCTGATAGCGCTTTCAGCGGGTCCGTATAGAGCGGCGAGATCGTCTTTTTCATCTGGCCGGCAAGCTTCAGGTTGCCGGCGATGATGTTGCCGGAATCCAGAAACCCGTCGGCACCGTCGAAGTCGGTGCACAGCCCGCCGGCTTCCCGGACCAGCAGCGCGCCCGCTGCCACGTCCCAAGGCTTGAGGCCGATCTCCCAGAAGCCGTCCACTCGGCCGGCCGCTACGTAGGCCAGATCCAACGACGCTGAGCCTGCCCGCCGCACGTCACCGGCGATCGCAAACACGCTGCGGAACATTTTCATGTAGTCGTCGAGCGCCTCTCGGGCACGGAAAGGAAAGCCCGTAGCGAGCAGCGCGCCCTCCATGCCGGTTCGATTGCTCACCCGGATTCGGTGGTCGTTCAGGTATGCTCCGCTGCCGCGGCTGGCGGTGAACATCTCCTCGCGCGTCGGATCGTAAACCAGCGCGTGCTCCAGCTTGCCTCGAGTCTTGATGCCGATGGATATGGCGAAGTGCGGCAGCCCCTGAATGTAGTTACGCGTGCCGTCCAGCGGGTCGATGATCCACACCGTCTCGGCGTCTTCCGGTCCGCTGTAGCCGCTCTCCTCGGCCAGCACCGCGTGATCGGGATAAGCCTTCTGAATCTCATAGATGATGGCTTTCTCTGCGGCATGGTCGGCTTCGCTGACAAAATCGTTGCGCTGCTTCTCCACCACCGAAAGCGCTTCGCTGCGGTTCAGCATGCGGATCAAAACCCGCGCAGCGGCGCGCGCGCCTCTGATGGCAATGTTGATAGCGGGTTGTGGCATGAAACGATCCTTGCGGCAGCGGACTTAAGCCCCCGCCAGCAACGTAGTTGGCGGCAGGAGATTCACTCGGCGAGTTACAATTAGCAGATGCTGGAACAGATACGCGTCATACTAAGCCATCCTTCCCATCCTGGGAACATCGGAGCTGCGGCCCGCGCCATGAAAACCATGGGCCTGACGCAGCTTGTTTTGATCAATCCCGCCAGCTTTCCGAGCGCTGAAGCCACGGCCCGTGCCTCCGGCGCAGACGACGTGCTGGCCAACGCCCGTGTGGTCGAGAGCCTCGATGAGGCGCTTAAAGGCGTGCATCTGGTGCTGGGGACCAGCGCCAGGCTTCGCTCCGTACCGCTGGATCAGGTGCCTCCACGGGAGGCCGCAGAAAGGGCGTTTGCTCAGACATCTGGGTCGGTCACGGCGCTGCTCTTTGGTACCGAGAAGTCGGGCCTGGACAACAGCGAAATCGACCGCTGCCACGCGCTGGTGAATATCCCCAGCAACCCGGATTACAGCTCGCTTAACCTGGGTTCTGCGGTCCAGGTAGTCTGCTACGAGGTGCGCGTCGCGGCGCTGGCCGCCGGTGAGGCTGCTGTCCCCCAGATGCCGGAGCACGAGCCCGCTCCGGCCCACCAGGTTGAGGGGCTGATGGAACACTTCGAGCAGACGCTGGAGGCCATCGGTTTTCTAGAAGGGCGTCAGTCAATCACGCTCAAAAAGCGGCTCCGACGGCTGGTTCAGCGTACGGCCCCGAGCGAGACCGAGATTCATATCCTTCGCGGGATCTTTGCCACCTGTCTAAAGCAGCGTTCAGCCAATTCCTCAGACTGACTCGGGCACCTGCTGCTCGGACTGCAGGGTCCACATGGCGGCGTACTGGCCGTCCGCGGCGATCAGCTGTTGGTGAGAGCCCTGCTCAACCACGTGTCCGTCACGCATCACCACAATCTGATCGGCGTTGACCACCGTTGCCAGCCGGTGGGCGATCATCAGCGTGGTCCGGTTGGCGGCCAGATCATCGAGTGCGCCCATAATGGCGCGCTCCGAAGCGGAATCCAGCGCTGAGGTGGCCTCGTCAAAAACCATAATCGGTGGCTGTTTCAGCAGCATCCTCGCGATAGCGATTCGTTGCTTTTCGCCGCCGGACACCTTGAGGCCCCGTTCTCCGACCTGAGTCTCGAAACCGTCGGGAAGCTGGTCTATGAAGCTCGTCAGATTGGCGGCGGCGGCTGCCTGCCGGATCTCATCCATGCTGGCCTCGGGTACGCCGTAGCCGATGTTGTAGGCGATGGTGTTGTTGAAAAGGACGGTGTCCTGGGGCACCACGCCAATCTGCTCGCGCAGGCTCTGTTGTGTCACCTCGCGGATATCCTGCCCGTCGATCAGAATCCGTCCAGCGTCCGGCTCATAGAGTCGAAACAGCAGGCGCACCAGCGTCGACTTACCCGACCCGCTGGGTCCAACCACCGCGAGCTTTTGGCCGGGCTTGAGCTCCAGCGAGAAGTTGTTGAGCAGGGCGCGGTCTTCAACATAGCGAAAAGCGAGGTTTTCGAATCGTACCGCGCCTTCGGTGATGTTGAGCGGCGGCGCGTCATCGATGTCGGTAATCGCCGGCGGCTGGCGCAGCAGCTCAAAAACCGCCTCGACGTCCGCCAGGGCGCGCTTGATCTCGCGGTAGACAAAGCCGAGGAAGTTTAGGGGGATAAACAGCTGCATCATGTAGGCATTGACCATTACGAGGTCACCCAGCGTGAGGTCACCGTTGGCCACGCCGCTTGCTGCCAGCAGCATGATCGCCGTCATGGAGCCCGAGACCACAAACGCCTGACCGATGTTGAGTGCCGCCAGCGACAGCCGATTGTGCCGCCGGGCCTGCTCCCAGGACGCCAGGTTCCGGTCGTACTCAGCGGCCTCGAAAGGTGCGCTCGCAAAAACCTTCACCGTCTCAAAGTTCAGCAGGCTATCGATGGCGCGCGTATTGGCCTGGTTGTCGGCGGCATTCATTTCCCGGACAAAACCCGTGCGCCATTCGGTTGCCACAACCGAGAAGGCGATGTAGATCACCACCGCGACAAACACGATGAGCGGATATTCCCAGCTGAAATTGACCGCCAGAATGATGGCGACCAGGCCGATCTCGAGCAGCGTTGGAAGGATGTTAAACAGCATGAAACGCATCAAAAAGCTGATGCCGTTGGTGCCCCGGTCAATGTCCCGGGCGAGTCCGCCGGTACGGCGCTGGAGGTGGAACGCCAGCTCCAGCTGGTGCAGATGTTTGAAGACCTTCAGGCCGATCCGGCGCATTGCACGTTCGGTCACGCGGCCAAAAATGGTGTCCCTGATCTCCCCAAAAATAATCGTTGCCAGCCGCAGCGCGCCGTAGCCGAGCACCAGGGCCAGAGGCACCACCAGCACGGGATTGGCTGATGAATCGAGCGAGTCGACGATGTGTTTCATGGCGATGGGCAGCAGCACGGTCGCTACCTTGGCGGCGATCAGAAAGCCCATCGCCAGAAATACCCGCAGCGGGAATTCCATGAAGAACGGCACCAGCTTTACCAGCGCTTGCCAGTCCCCGCTGAACCGCCGGTCCGCCTCTCGTCGATCTCCGCGCATCAGGTTTGGGTCAAATCAGTTCCGCCACAGTGCGCAGCAGGGTTTTGTTGTCGGTAGGTTTGCGCAGCAGCCGGTCGATGCCGACCGCAGCGGCGCTGGCCTCATCGGCAAACTGGCTAAAGGCTGTGAGCATCACGCAGGGCGTCTCCTGCCGCAAGCTTCGGACCTCCTGGATCAGCTCGATGCCGCTCATACCCGGCATGGTTTGGTCGGTGATCAGCACGTCAAAGTCGGTGGGCCGGTCGCTGAACAGCTTGAAGCCCATCGAGCCATCGTAGGCCAGCTCAACATTCATGCCCGCTTGGACAAAGAGTTCGCGCAGAAAGGCCGCTACCTGACGGTCGTCGTCGACCACCAAAATCCGTTTTCCGCTGAGCGACGCGTTGCCCGGCGCGGCGGCGACGTCGGTTGCCACCGGCCTTTCCGTTTCGGGATCGATCTTTGGAAAAACTGCCGTGATGGTGGTGCCCATGTCGGGGTTGGTTTCGATCAGGACGTTGCCGCGGTGCGCCTGGACAATACCTTGGACCACCGACAGCCCCATGCCGGTGCCCTGGGTTGGTCGCTTGGTGGTAAAAAACGGTTCGAAGATCCGGGAGCGAATGTGATCAGCGATACCGCCGCCCGTGTCGCTAACCGAGAGCGTCAGATACTCGCCTGACAGACGGGCTAGGCTGATGTCGCATACCCGGCCGGTCAGGTCCGCTTCTGCCAGCGAAAGCATGATCGAGCCGCTGGTACCCATGGCATCTCGGGCATTAAGACAAAGATTCATCAGCAGCCGCTCCAGGCTGACGGCGTCGATACCCAGGAGCGTGTCCGAATTCTCGCAGGTGTAGTCCAGCGTCACCCGCTCGGGCAGCAGCGGACGGATGAGTTTAAGTGAAGCCTGGATCGACTCATCAGCGTTGACCACCGAAGTGGCCTCCGCTGGCGCCGATCGGCTGAAGGTGAGCAGCTGGGAAACTAGCTCCCGGCCGTTCTCAGCCGCACCGCGGATGCTTTCAAGAAACTCCTGCTGCTGTGGGTCTTCGGTCTCTTGTGCGCGATACTCCGCCAGCTCGGAGAAACCAAGAATCGTCGCGAGCATGTTATTGAAGTCGTGGGCGATGCCGCTGGTCAGGCGCCCCACCGCGTCCATCTTCTGTCGTTGCTGCAGCTCCCGCGCCAGCCGGGTTTTTTCCGTGACGTCTTTGACAATGCCGACATAATGAGTCGCCTCGCCCTGGTCATCGAGCACCGGATCCATGGTGACCTCGCAGGCGATAGTCCCACCGCTGCGGCGACGGCCTTCCCCGAAAAAACTGTACGACCGATTGCTGGTCACCGCCTCGCGAACCTTGAGCCGCGTCTCCAGATCGGTGTCCAGGAGATTAACGTCTCGGGCGTTGATGCCGATGAGCTGGTCGGCGGGACGCTCACAAATCCGGACGAAGGCATCGTTGACGTAGAGCACCGGCATGTCTCCGCCGGCCAGCAGGATAACAACGCCGTCGCCGATGGACTCCAGCGCCCGGTTGCGGGTGAGCAGCTTAGACAGCGTCTCAACCCGCTGCGTCACGTCGCGCGCAACCCCCAGCACGCCGGTGATGCGTCCTTCGTGATCAAAGACCGGCGCGCGAGTGACTTCCATGGTGGCGAGCTTGCCGGACGGTGTCGGCGTCTGAAGTTCAAACTGTTGCGCTGTGCCCGACTCGATGACCTGTTGATCCTGCGAGGCGGTGATCGCAGCCACGCTGGGCGTCAAGATTTTGCTGTGCGGAACGCCCCCTGGCGGCGTTTCAGTCTGCCAGAATTCGCGGAATGCCCGGTTGCCGCCGATAATCCGGCCGCTGGTGTCCTTGTGGAAAATGATGTCGGGAGACGCATCAAACACCGCCTGTGAAAACAGCCTCGCTTGGCTTAGCTTGTCTTCGGTTAGCTCCCGCTGGCTGATTTCTTCGCGCAGGCGCCGGGCCGCAAACGAACCGTGGAGCGCATCGCCGAAGCGATCGACGACCCGTCGCAGTCGATGCACCTCATCGTCCGACAGCACCTCGGGGTTGGTGCAGTAAAGCTTGAGCAATCCGATCCGCTGGAGCTTGAAGAGCACCTGAACGCCGTGGCCGGTACGTTGTTCCAGCATGACCTGCGCGTAGTCGGGGTCACTATCGGTTAGCCGGACCGGCTCTCCCTGCTCAATCAGCTCAACCATGCGGTGATCAGCCGCGACGCGGTCTGCACCGTCACGAGCGCGAGGATAGCTGGCAAACCGTGCCAGACCGGGGGGCTCTGCCTCGTCCCCATCGTCGTGAAGCCAGACCGCTCCGTAGGACAGCTTCAGGTTCCGCACAATTTCGCTGATGAACGTCTGGCAGAGCGGGTAGGGGTCATTACTGCCCTGGATCGCCAGGGCAAGGTTGTAAAGCTTGAGCAGGCCGTGGACTGTACCCGGCAAGCTCAGCGACGACTGTCGGCGGTCCTGGGCGCGTTTACGCATGTATCCGGGCCACCGCCAGCGCTTTGCTATGCGTTTCGAAATACCGTTCGCCGTTGCTGGCGATTTCGCCAATACTGGCGATACCGTAAGCCGGGCTGCCGGCTCGCTGTCCGACGGCTTCAAGCTCGTCGACGAAACGCGACTGGCCGAGATAGGTTTGACGGGATACACAGCTGATCATGAGGCTGTAGCGGACGGTTTCTTCGGTGGGCGCTAATACCGTGAGTTCCTCCGTCGCCTCGCGCAGCTTTTCCGGGGTCGCCTGCGCGATGTACAGCGTGGTGTTTTCTGCGACACCGCAGGCGAACACCAGCCCGCCGTTGTCGTCGATACCCAGCGGCGACCGAACCACACATTGGCCGCTGTCATTCTCGCCGACAGCGAGCGGGAACTGGGGGAACACGCGGGAAATGAGATCCTGCTCGTCACTGATTTCCAAACTGCCGGGCAGCGTATTGCGGTACATAGTGACCGCGGGTTGCCAGTTGAGTTCGTGGATGACGTTTCGACTGCACCGTGAGGCGAGCAGGGGGCCGGCAACCGGCTCCCAGCCATGGGTGACGTCGAGCGTCGTGTGCATCCTGGCGATAGCGAGCACCGCGCCGCGGTTGGTGGTATCGGGCCCGGCAAACACCGACGGGCCGCCGCGATAGAAGGCGGAACCGGCCCCGCCGCCCAGGTAGCTGGCCATCGGCCCCCAACGATCATAAACCTGTGTGATCAGTTCGCTGACCTCATAGTTCGGGGAGCAAAAAAACAGTATGGCCGTGTGTTTGGTTGCCGATAGGTCACCGCTAGTGGCTTCGGGAAGCAGCGCCCAGGCGCTCCGGCTGTTATCGACAATTCTCGGCGAGCCGCGTAAGGCCACCGGCAGGCCGATGGCGCCCGTCTCATGAAATGCATTGTCGGCAAAAATGCCCGGAAACGCCGCCCCAAAGGCCGGAATGTTGCGAGCATGGAGCGCTTTGGCCAGAGCCGGCAGGCCTTCCGGAACGCCATGCGACGTGAGCACCATGAGCTGTTCATCCGCCGCCCGCGGAACGGCCGCCAGCGCGTCGACAAGCCCACCAACTGTTGACGAATCAACGTACATGGCGAATATCCTCGATTGATTCTTCGCCTATGTAAAGCCCGTGTTGCCCCAACGTGTTGTCTTTCAAAGTGTGATGCAGTTGACGATGACACTTTGGTTTACAGTGACAAGTTCCCGATTCAACTAGTATGACTGGGCGAAAGTGTTGAGCTAAGGATTCAGCGATGCATCAAAGCCTGTCGCGTTCGAGCGACTTCGACATCTCATGGATTGAGGGGAGCGAGTGCATGCTGGCCGTCGTTCGGAACAGCATGCACGGCTTTCGCGGGGTCAGTACGTTCTTCTCCCGAATGCGGGACAGCCGCTGCCAAACCAACTCGGTCAGCTGGGCGATCGACCTTCGAGACTCGCGGAAAATCCCCGATGAACTTTGGAATTGGGTTGCAGCATCGTGGTTTCCGCAGCTGGTTGACGAAGGGCTTCGGCGTCAGGCGCTCATCCTGCCTAACGCCGGGCCGGCCCGAGCGCAATGGAAAAGCCTGAACGCCCGTTCGCTGATCCAGGAGTCGTTCAACAGCGTTCCGCGAGCCATTATGTGGCTCAGTACCGAATATGATCAGCCGCCGGTTCGCCGCCGCGCGCCCCGCCCCGCCGCCGTTCCTGCTCAAAGCTGAGACGCTAACCCGAGCCGTACCCTAGGCGCTCTTGCGGCGTCGCCGTGCGGCGGGCGTGCCGAGCGCTTCCCGAAGAAACCGTGCCGTGTGAGACGGCTGGTGCTCTGCCACTTTTTCCGGCGTGCCTGTCACCAGGATTTCTCCACCACCATCGCCGCCCTCCGGCCCGAGGTCGATCACCCAGTCCGCGGTCTTGATCACGTCCAGGTTATGTTCGATGACCACAATGGTGTTGCCGTGGTCTCGAAGCCGGTGGAGTACGCCCAGCAGTTGCTCGATATCGTGAAAGTGCAGACCTGTCGTGGGTTCGTCGAGGATATAAAGCGTCTTGCCCGTATCCCGTTTAGAAAGCTCTTTTGCCAGCTTGACGCGCTGCGCTTCGCCGCCCGATAGGGTGGTGGCGGCCTGGCCAAGCTGGATATAGGAGAGCCCCACGTCCATCAGCGTCTGAAGCTTGCGCGCCACGACAGGCACCGGGCTGAAGAACTCCAGCGCGTCCTCGACGGTCAGCTCCAGCACCTGGTGGATGTTGAGGCCTTTGTAGCGCACCTCCAGCGTTTCCCGGTTGTAGCGCTGGCCTTTGCACACGTCACAAGGCACGTACACGTCGGGGAGAAAGTGCATCTCCACCCGGATCATGCCGTCTCCCTGGCACGCCTCGCAGCGTCCGCCGCGAACGTTGAAGCTGAAGCGCCCAGGCTTGTATCCCCGCGAACGCGACTCCTGGGTGCCGGCAAACAGCTCGCGGATCGGCGTAAACAGCCCCGCATAGGTGGCGGGATTGGAGCGGGGCGTCCGACCGATGGGGCTCTGGTTGATTTCCACGACCTTGTCGAACTGGTCCAGGCCCGTGATCCTGCGATGCGGCGCGGGCCGGGTGTTGCTGCCGTTGATCTCAGCCGCGGCCAGGCGGTAGAGCGTGTCGTTAATCAGGGTGGATTTGCCGGAGCCCGAGACGCCCGTGACGCAGGTCAGCAGCCCTACCGGCACCTCGAGGTTGACCTTTTTAAGGTTATTGCCGGCCGCGCCAAAGACCTTGAGCATACGTTTTTTGTCGACCGGCGTGCGCTCGGCGGGGATTTCAATCCGGCGCTTGCCGCTCAGATACTGGCCTGTGACCGATTCTTTGCATTGCTCGATCTCCTGCGCGGGGCCGGCGGCCACAATCTGACCTCCGTGCACACCTGCGCCTGGGCCGATATCCACCACGTGATCAGCGCAGCGAATGGCCTCCTCATCGTGTTCGACCACAATGACCGTATTGCCCAGGTCGCGCAGGCGGAACAGGGTGCTCAACAGCCGTTCGTTGTCGCGCTGATGAAGGCCGATGGAGGGCTCGTCCAGCACATACATCACGCCGACCAGCCCGGCACCGATCTGGCTGGCCAGCCGGATGCGCTGCGCCTCACCGCCTGACAGCGTGTCGGCCTGACGCTCAAGGGTCAGGTAATCAAGGCCAACGTTTACCAGAAAAGACAGCCTTTCGCGGATCTCCTTAACAATCTTGTCCGCGATCTCTCCGCGCCAGCCCTGGAGCTTGAGCGCCTCGAATCGATCGAGCGCCTGACCCACCGGCAGGCGGGTCATGGTCGGCAGGTTGTCCTCGCCGACGAACACGTGCCGCGCGCCCCGGTTGAGACGCTGGCCTTCACAATCCGGACAGACCTTCTCGGAGATGTAACGGCTGAGCTCTTCGCGCACCATCGGCGACTCGGTTTCCCGATAGCGTCGCTCAAGGTTCGGAATAATCCCCTCGAATCGATGCTGGCGTTCCCAGCGGTCACCGCCCTCGTTTAAATAAGAGAACTTAATTTTCTGCTCGCCGGAACCCTGGAGCACCACCTTTCGGACCGAAGCGGGCAACTCCTTAAAAGGTGTCTCGATGTCGAACTTGTAGTGTTTGGCCAGCGACTTGATGAGCTGGAAATAATAAGCGTTGCGGCGGTCCCAGCCGCGAACCGCACCGCCCGCAAGGCTCCGCTCGGGATGCGCAACCACGCGGTCGGGATCGAACACCTGAATCACGCCCAGGCCGTCACAGGTGCTGCAGGCGCCGGTGGGATTATTAAAGGAGAACAGCCGCGGCTCCAGTTCCGGCAGGCTGTAGCCGCACACCGGGCAGGAGAACTTTGAGGAGAACACAAGCTCGGTGCCGTCATCGTCCATGCTCACGACGCGCGCCACGCCGTTCGCGAGGTTGAGGGCGGTTTCAAACGATTCCGCCAGGCGCTGCTTCATGTCTTCCCGCACCTTAAATCGGTCGACAACCGCTTCGATGGTGTGTTTCACCCGCAGCGCCAGCTCGGGAACGTTGTCCAGGTCAACCACCTTCCCGTCCACCCGCGCACGCACAAAACCCTGCGAGCGGAGCTCGTCGAACACCTGCACGTGCTCGCCTTTTCGTTCTTTAACCACGGGCGCCAGCAGCATCAGGCGCGACCCCTCAGGCTGTGCGAGCACCTGATCGACCATCTGACTGACGGTTTGCGCGTCCAGCACCTCGTCGTGATCCGGGCAGCGAGGGATCCCCACCCGCGCGTACAGCAGCCGCAGGTAGTCGTAGATTTCCGTAATGGTGCCGACTGTCGATCGCGGGTTGTGAGAGGTGGACTTCTGCTCGATAGAGATGGCCGGCGACAGGCCTTCGATATGGTCGACGTCGGGCTTTTCCATCATCGACAGAAACTGCCGCGCGTAGGCGGACAGCGACTCGACGTAGCGACGCTGCCCCTCAGCGTAGATCGTGTCGAACGCGAGCGATGATTTGCCTGACCCGGAAAGGCCGGTAAACACAATCAGCTGGTCGCGCGGCAGCTCCAGGTCCACGTTCGCCAGGTTGTGTGTTCGTGCGCCCCGAATGGAGATCTGATCCATAAATCCTGCGGCCCGTTTGCGAGGGGAAACCGATAACTATAAGCGCGTTCGGGGCGCCCGCGCAAAGCTCGACCGTGTCTAATATTTCTTGCGGCGATCGTTGACTGAGAGCCGCTCATTCGGTAGCATCCTCGCTCTTTTGTGGCCAACTTTTCTGGAGCACGACGATGTACGCTGTTTTCGCCACTGGTGGCAAACAATATCGCGCTGAACCCGGTGACCGGATTCGCGTAGAAAAGCTGGATGCTGACGAAGGCGCCCAAATCGAGCTTGACCAGGTGATGCTGGTCGCCGACGGCGACGACGTGACAATCGGTGAGCCGCTGGTCAGCGGTAGCGTGGTGCAGGCTCGCGTTGTGGGCCACGGTCGGGGCGATAAGATCAGAATCGTCAAATTCCGTCGCCGTAAGCACAGCCGTAAGCAAATGGGCCATCGCCAGTACTACACCGAGCTGGAGATTGTGGGTGTCGGCGCTGCCGGCAGCAAGCCCGCCGCCAAGCCCAAGGCTGAAGCCAAGCCGAAGGCAGAGCCCAAGCCGGAACCGAAGGCCGAGCCGGCCGCTGACGCTGAAGCGCCCGCGCTGAAGTTCCTGGACGGTCCAAACGGTGAGCCGGATGACCTGCAGCGTATTTCCGGCGTAGGTCCGGTGCTCGAGCGCAAGCTCAATGGGCTGGGCATCTACCACTACAGTCAGATTGCGGCCTTTACGCCGGAGCAGATCGCTCAGGTGGACGAAGTGCTGAACTTTAAGGGTCGCATTGAACGAGATAACTGGCTCACTCAGGCGACGGAGCTTGAGCAGGCCAAGAACGAGGACTGATCCATGGCTCATAAGAAAGCAGGCGGTAGTACCCGCAACGGTCGCGATTCGAACCCTAAGTATCTGGGCGTCAAGCGCTACGGCGGTGAGGCGGTGAAAGCCGGCAATATCCTGGTTCGCCAGCGCGGCACCCGCTTCCACGCTGGTGAAAACGTGGGTCTCGGACGAGATCACACGCTGTTTGCCCTGGTTGATGGACGCGTAACGTTTGCCCAGAAGGGCCCTAAGAACCGCAAGTTTGTTGCCGTGGAGCCGCTCGAGGCCTAAGCCTGGCCGCAGCGGCGCTCTGAAACTCAGAGCACATGCCACCGATTTGCCAGACGCGGGCCCAGGCCCGCGTTTTTTTTTGCCTTTTCGTCGCCGATAATTACGGCGCGGCCGATTTGGACAGCGTGACCTTGAATGAAATTTGTTGATGAAGCACGGATCAGGGTCCTTGCCGGCAATGGCGGCAACGGGGCTCTGAGCTTCCGTCGCGAGAAGTATGTCCCTCGAGGCGGACCGGACGGCGGTGACGGTGGTCAGGGTGGCAGCGTTTATCTGCTGGCTGACGAGCGGCTCAATACCCTGGTGGACTTTCGTCATCAGAGAATCTTCCGCGCCCAGCGAGGCACGGACGGCGCTGGTAAAAATCGAACGGGCGCGGGCGGTGATGACCTGATGATCCCGGTTCCCATCGGCACGCTGGTGCAGGTCTGTGAGACGGAAGAGCTGATCGGCGATCTGACGGCCGACGGGCAGAAGCTGCTGGTTGCCCGTGGCGGGGAAGGCGGTAAAGGCAACGCGCGCTTCAAATCGTCCACCAACCAGGCCCCCCGCAAGACCACACCCGGAGTGCCCGGCGAAGAGCGCGAGCTGCACCTGGAGCTGAAGCTGCTGGCGGATGTGGGCCTCGTCGGATTTCCCAACGCCGGCAAATCGACGCTGGTGCGCGCCGTCTCAGCGGCAACCCCCAAGGTGGCGGACTATCCGTTCACGACGCTCTATCCAAGCTTAGGTGTGGTCAGCATGGACCGGGGCCGAAGCTATGTGGTCGCTGACGTTCCGGGCTTGATCGAAGGGGCTGCTGACGGGGCCGGGCTGGGGATTCAGTTCCTGAAACATATCCAGCGTACCCGCATCCTGTGGCACGTCGTTGATCTGGCGCCGCTGGACGGCTCGGATCCGGCCGAGCAGGTCCAGCGTATTGAACAGGAACTGGAGAAGTTCGATCCGGCACTGGTCGGCTGGCCGCGCTGGCTGATTCTCAACAAAGCCGACCTCATGGCAGAGGACGAGTTGACGGATCGTGTGGCGAAGGTTTTGGCGGACTTGAGCTGGGAGGCGCCACACTACGTGGTTTCGGCGGTGTCCGGCACAGGCCTCGACGCACTCAAAAACGACTCGATGGCGGCCGTGGAAACGCTCGACGAGCAGGCAGCAGCGGAAGCGGACGGCGCTGAGCCTGGTCTAACGGAGGAGGGTGACGCGGTGCTTGCGGGCCGGCAGGCCGGCCCGGAAGCGGATGACGCTCAGGACAGCGCCTGAATAGCCTTATTCAGCCGACTCTTATGACGAGCCGCTTTATTCTTATGAATCAGGCCCTTGGCGCTGACCTTGTCGATCACAGGCACGGCGGCCTGATACGCTTGCTGGGCAGCGTCCTTGTCGCCGGCTTCAACCGCCGCGAGGACCTTCTTGATCACCGTCCGAAAATTCGAACGGATCGATGCGTTGTGAGTTCGGCGGCTGTTGGCCTGCCGGATGCGTTTGCGGGCCGATACTGAGTGCGCCACGGTGATAACTCCGAATCAAAAAAAGCGCGCTAGTATGCCGCCGTCCGAGGTTTTTATCAACCTTGTGGTCGTCGTGCTAGAGCCGGGTTTGGGCGTTGAAGCTCCTTAAGGCCACCGGGATTGTCAGCCTGATGACGCTCCTGTCGCGGGTGCTGGGTTTTGTGCGCGATGTGGTGCTCGCGCGAAGCTTCGGCGCGAGCGCCGCAACCGATGCCTTTTACGTGGCGCTGAAGGTCCCGAACCTGCTGCGGCGCATGTTTGCCGAGGGGGCTTTTTCCCTCGCGTTTGTGCCGGTGTTCTCCGAATACCGAGCGCAGCGCTCACCCGAGGAGCTCAAAGGTTTGCTCGACGCGGTCGCCGGCGCCCTGACCGCGGTGCTGCTGGTGATCGTGGCCGTCGGAATGATGGCGGCACCGGTGCTGGTCGCCATCTTTGCGCCGGGTTTTATCGGCGAAGCCGGCCAGTTTGCGCTGGCGACCGACATGCTGCGCATCACTTTTCCGTACGCGCTCGCGATCTGCCTCACGGCGTTGGCTGGTGGCGTGCTGAACAGCTTTGGACGCTTTGCCGTCCCGGCCTTCACGCCGGTGCTGCTCAACGTGGCGCTCATCACCGCCGCGCTGGCGTTGGCACCGCGCATGGCCGAACCGATCAAGGCGCTGGCTTGGGGCGTGCTGGCTGCCGGGATCATTCAGCTCGCTTTCCAGATTCCTTCGCTAATGCGTCTGGGCCTGCTGCCACGACCGCGCTGGAACTGGCATCACGAGGGCGTAGTTCGGATCCGCAAGCTGATGCTGCCGGCACTGTTTGGCTCGTCAGTAGCCCAGCTCAACATCATGCTGGATACGCTGATCGCCTCATTGATCTCCGTGGGCAGCATCACGTGGCTTTACTACTCCGATCGGCTGCTGGAATTCCCGCTGGGGCTTTTTGGCATCGCGCTGTCCACCGTCATCCTGCCGACGCTGTCGCGGCTTCACGCCGGTGCCGACGGCCAGGGCTTTTCGGCGGCCCTGGACTGGGGATTGCGGCTGGGATTGATGATTGCGCTGCCGGCGGCGCTCGGCTTGATCCTGCTGGCGCAGCCGCTGGTGGCCACGCTGTTTAACTACGGCAGCTTCGCCGACACGGACGTGATCAACACCGCAGCGAGCGTCATCGCCTACGGCGCCGGGCTGCCGGCGTTTGTGGCGATCAAGGTGCTGGCGCCGGCGTTTTACTCACGACAGGACACGCGCACACCGGTGCGGGTGGCGGTGATCGCCATGGTGTCCAACATGGTGCTGAACGTGCTGTTTGTGGTGCTGCTCATGCGTTACCCCGTCGCGCCACCGCATGCGGGGCTGGCTGCCGCCAGCTCGCTGTCGGGCTATCTGAACGCCTCGCTGCTGTACCGGCAGCTGCGGCGGGAGGGGGTGATCGTGCACAACGCTCGCTGGCTACGCAGCAGCCTGTTTATGGTGCTGGGTTGTGCGGCCATTCTGGCGATTGTTCTGACCCTCGCACCGGCCGCGGAGCGGTGGCTGGAGGCCACGCTGCTGGAGCGTGTTCGATGGCTGTCGCTGTGTGTGATCACAGCTGCAGCAAGCTATGGTTTGCTGGCGCTCGTCATGCGGGTTCCGGTACGACCCTCGCAGTCCTGGCAGGAGTCTGACTAAGCTCGTTTTTGCCCCTGCCGCTGGCTATACTCGACCGCTTATGTGCTGCTTTTCATACCAACAGTGAAGCTCTTTCGCGACCTGGATTTGCGCCAGCCGATTGCGCCCGCCTGTGTGGCGACCATCGGCAATTTTGACGGCATCCATCTGGGGCATCAGGCCCTGATCGACCGGGTCGAAAAAGAGGCGGCGGCAAGGGAGCTGGCGGCAGTGCTAGTTACCTTTGAGCCGTTGGCGCGCGAGTACTTTGCGCCGGAGAAAGCGCCGGGTCGAATCTATAACGCCTCGCAGCGGATTCGACAGCTATCCCGCCAGCATCTGGACGCCGTCTGGCTGATGCGTTTCAACCGCTATTTGGCGTCGCTGTCGGCCGATGAGTTTGTGCAGTACCTGATCAAGGGCATCAACCCCCAGCTGGTGGTGGTCGGGGAAGGCTTTCGCTTTGGCCGGGATCGGGCCGGTACGGTCGAAAGCCTTGGCTTCGGGGGCGCCGTTGAGGTGGTCGCCATGCCGGCGGTGTGTGTCGACGACGAGCGGGTGAGCAGTACGCGCATCCGCCGCGTATTGGCTGACGGCGACATGGACGCGGCGGGGCGCCTGCTCGGACGGCCCTTTGGCATGTACGGCCGGGTGGTGCGAGGCCAGCAGCTGGGCCGGACCCTCGGCTTTCCGACCGCGAATATCCGGCTGCACCGGCGCAGCACCCCAATCAACGGGATCTTTGCCGTTCGGGTTTCGGGCGGTGGCTTGACGCAGCAGCCTGGAGTGGCCAGCATCGGCACCCGGCCTACGGTGGGCGGTAAAGAAACGCTGCTGGAGGTGCACGTGTTCGATTTCAGCGGTGACCTCTATGGCACCCATCTGGACGTGACGCTGGTGGCCAAGCTGCGGGACGAAGAAAAATTTGACGACCTGGATACGATGACAGTCCAGATGCATGAGGACGCCAGGCAGGCGCGTGAGCTCCTGGCGGCCTGACAAGGATAGAAAGTGACCAATAGCTACAAAGAAACGCTGAATCTGCCAAAAACGTCTTTCCCGATGAAAGGCAACCTGGCTCAGCGTGAGCCGCAGATGCTCAAGCAATGGGCGGAGAGCGGGCATTTCGAGAAAATTCGCGAGCACAACGCCTCGCGCGACAAGACCTGGGTGCTCCATGACGGCCCGCCCTATGCCAATGGCGCGATTCACCTGGGTCACGCGGTCAACAAGATCCTGAAAGACATGATCGTGAAGTCGCGCATGCTCGACGGCTATTACTCGCCGTACGTACCTGGCTGGGACTGTCATGGTCTGCCGATCGAACTCCAGGTCGAAAAGAAGGTGGGCAAGGTCGGGCAGAAGGTGGATGCTGCCGAGTTTCGGAAGCGCTGTCGCGAATATGCGCTGAAGCAGATCGACGTGCAGCGCGACGGCTTCAAGCGCCTCGGCGGCATCGGCGATTGGGACAACCCCTATCAGACGCTGAACTTCCAGTACGAAGCCGACATGCTGCGTGCGCTGTCGCAGATCATCGATAAAGGGCATCTGGTTCGCGGCGCGAAGCCCGTGCACTGGTGTTTTGACTGCGGCTCAGCGTTGGCGGAAGCCGAAATCGAGTACATGGACAAAACCTCGCCGGCCATCGACGTCGCGTTCGACGCGGTGGATCCGGGCGACCTGGCAAAGCGTTTTGGCTACGACCTTCAGGGCGAGCGGGTCAGCGTGGTCATCTGGACCACCACACCCTGGACCCTGCCGGCCAACCAGGCGGTGTCTCTGCATCCCGAGTTTGATTATCAGCTGGTGCGCTTCGGCGCGGATCACCTGCTGGTGCTCGTCGGCGAACTGACGGAAACCTGCCTGCAGCGCTACGGCGCCGAGGGTGAGCCAGAGGTGCTGGGTTCCGCCAAAGGCGCCGCGCTGGAGCTGGTGCAGGTCAAACATCCCTTCGACGACCGCCAGGTGCCTCTGATTCTCGGGGATCACGTCACCACCGAAGCGGGTACCGGTAGCGTTCATACGGCGCCGGCCCACGGTCAGGAGGACTTTGAGGTGGGTGCCCAATACGAGCTTCCCGTGGTCAACCCGGTGGGAGACAACGGATTGTTTGTCGAAGGCACCCCGATCTTTGCCGGCGAGCACGTGTGGAAAGCCAACGATCACATCATCGAAGTGCTTCGCGAAAACGACGTGCTCCTAAAGGCCGAAGACTACACGCATAGCTATCCCCACTGCTGGCGGCACAAGACGCCCACAGCGTTTCGGGTCACGCCGCAGTGGTTTATTTCTATGGAGAAGGAAGGGCTGCGCAAAAACGTGCTGGCGACAATCCCGGACGTACGCTGGGTGCCCGATTGGGGCGAGCAGCGCATGCAGGGCATGATCGAAAGCCGTCCCGACTGGTGTATCTCCCGGCAGCGTACCTGGGGTGTGCCAATCGCGATCTTCGCCCATAAGGAAACCCATCTGCCGCATCCGGATAGTGCGGAGCTGATGCGCAAAGTGGCCGACCTGGTCGAGGCTGAGGGTGTAGACGCCTGGTACGACCTCGACCCGACCACGCTCATCGGTGATGAGGCGGCGGACTATGAAAAGGTCACCGACATCCTGGACGTATGGTTCGATTCCGGCGCCTCTCATTATTGTGTGCTGGCTCGGCGGAAAGAGCTGCCAGAAATCGCTGACATGTACCTGGAAGGTTCCGATCAGCATCGGGGCTGGTTCCAGTCGTCGCTGCTGACCAGCGTGGCGATGCATGGCCGCGCGCCCTACCGACAGGTATTGACCCACGGCTTCACCGTCAATTCTGACGGCAAAAAGATGTCGAAGTCGGAGGGTAATGCGGTCGAGCCGCAGAAGGTAATGAACTCGCTCGGCGCTGACGTTCTTCGGCTTTGGGTCGCTGCGGCGGACTATCGCTATGAGATGTCTGTCTCTGAGGAGATCCTGCGGCGGGTGTCAGATTCCTACCGGCGGATCCGCAACACGGCGCGATACCTCCTGGGTAACCTCAATGGATTCGACCCGGCCACCGACGTCATGCCGGTGGAAGACTGCCTGGCACTAGATCGATGGGCCATGGGGCGCGCTCACGAATTACAGCAGGCGGTGATCAGCGCCTACGGCGACTATCAGTACCACCAGATCTTCCAGAAGATCCATCACTTCTGTTCCGTGGACATGGGTGCCTTCTATCTGGATGTGATCAAAGACCGTCTGTACACCACGCAGCCGGACAGCCGCGCGCGCCGGTCGGCGCAGACGGCAATGCATCATATTCTGGAAGCGATGGCGCGCTGGCTCGCGCCCATCCTCAGCTTCACGTCCGAGGAGATATGGCAGGCCATGCCCGGCGAGCGGGCCGACAGCGTGTTCATGGAAACCTGGTACGAAGCGCTCCCTGCCAAACCCGAAGACGATGCGTGTGACGACGAATTCTGGCGACTGGTGCTGGCGGTGCGCGAGGCGGTCAGCCCCGAGCTGGAGGCGCTGCGCCGGGAAGGTGACATCGGCGCGTCGCTGGACGCTGAGGTGTCGGTCTATCTGCCGGCAGCGCTCTATCAAAAGCTGCTGCCTATCGACAACGAGCTGCGGTTTGTCTTGATCACCTCCGGCGCTGGCTTGTTCCCGCTTGAGGACAAGCCTGATGACGCCCTCACGGCGACGGTGGACGAGCAGGAAATCGCTTTGACCGTGTCGCGCAGCAGCTACGAGAAGTGTGAGCGTTGCTGGCATCGGCGCGCAGACATCGGGATGTCATTGGCGCATCCCAATCTGTGTGGTCGCTGCCTGGTCAACGTCGTCGGCCAGGGCGAAACCCGGCACTTTGCATGAAACCGGGCGGCGCGTTGCCCTGGCTTTGGCTGTCGGGGGTGATTATTGCCCTCGATCAGCTGACCAAGTGGATTGCGGTCGACAGCCTGGAGCGCTTCGAGAGCATTCCGGTGTTTCCCGGGCTGAACTGGACGCTGCTATATAACTTTGGCGCGGCCTTCAGCTTCCTGAACGTGCCGGGCGGGGCGCAGCGTTGGCTCTTTACCGGGCTGGCGGTGGTGATCAGCGCAGTGCTGCTGGTCTGGCTATCGCGCACCCCGCGCTCTGACTGGCGCACCGCCGTGCCCCTCGCGCTGATTGTCGGCGGTGCCTTGGGCAACGTCATCGACCGCATCCGCCTGGGCTACGTCATCGACTTTATCGACGTCTACTACCGCCAGTGGCATTGGCCTGCTTTCAACATCGCAGACTCCGCGATCACCGTTGCTGCCGTCTTTCTGGTGGTATGGGGCTTCCGCAACGCTCCGGAAAACCAGCAGTCGGACTGAATTTTTGCGGGCATTTGCACTCAAATTGTGGGAATATTTTCCGCCAAATGTTGTAATTGTGTGAAATAGTTCACGATTCGCTATAAAAAACAATAATTTGCGACGGGAATCTCTCTTGGTTTCTTTTTCAGTCGGGTAGACTGCCGACAGTCATAGGGGTCAAAACAATAAAACCGTGAGCCAACCTGCTCCCACAACGGCAAAATTCCAGATGCTGCGCAGCATCAAGGCGAAGGTTTCGATCTTCGCCTTGATGGCGACGCTCGTGCCGTCTGTGGTGCTCGGGCTGCTCCACTACAACAACAGCCTGACGCTGCAGCAGGACAAGATCAGCCAGGGCCTGCAGATGACGGCCGAGAATGCCGCGCGTGAGGCCAGCAAATGGCTAGAGCAGCGTCGGCAGGCGCTGCAGATATACAGCGGCGCAACGCCGATTGTCAGCAACATCGCCGGGGCGATGGACGCTGAACCGGATTCTCGTAAGGCGATTGTGACCTACCTCGACTCGGTCATGCGACGTTCTCCGGACGTGCTCGGGCTGGCGATTTACCGGCCGAACGGCGAGCTGGTGGTGTCCACCGAGAGCACGGCGCTGGAGCTGCCGCCGAGCTGGCTGAAGGCGAGTGTGCTGGACGATCTGGAAACTCCATTCCAACCGGGACCGCCCAGCTCTCTGCTGGTTGGCTACCACATGACGGACTACGCCGGTGAGCGGCTGGGATTCATAACCAGCCGCGTGAGGGTGCGTCAGCTGACAAACCTGCTGAACCGCATCAGCGCCGCAACCGGTGAGTCGATCTGCCTGCTGGACGACCAGCGCCGAGTGATTGCCCACAACGAAGATTCGGCGGTTCATGACAATGACCTGCTCGGCGAGTCGCTGCTGGCCCGTCTTCGCGGCGGCAATACGGTGAACTTCTGGCATCAGGACGGTACGGAGGTTGTCGCGCGGATGAGCGAACTGCCGAGCACACCCTGGGCAGTGCTGGCGGAGCGAGACTCGATCGAAGCCTATGCGGAGATCCGAAGCTTCCGACAGCTCACCATAATCATCAGCACGTCTTTGATGCTGGCTATGGCTGGAATTGCTTACATCTTCTCAACCCGCACCCTGGCGCCGCTGCGGCGCCTGACTCAGGGCGCTACGCAGGTTGCCAGCGGAGACCTTAACGTGCGCATCAAGGTTCGCGGCAAAGACGAAATCGCCTATCTCACGCGCGTCTTCAACAACATGGTGGAGCGGCTCGAGGCGGGGCGGAAGCAGGTCGAGAACGCGAGCCAGAAGCTGCGGGCCCAAAACCGCAGCCTGAAGGTGCTGTCCAATACCGATTCGCTGACGGGGCTGTATAACCGTCAGCACCTGAACGATCGTCTGGAGCGGCTGGTGAAAGCCAGCGCAGACGCGCGGCTGCCATTTGCGATCCTGATGATCGACCTCGACCATTTCAAGGCGCTGAATGACCAGTACGGGCACGTCGCCGGTGATCAGGCGATCCGGCAGATCGCTGAGCACATCCGGGACACCTTGCGGAAGAGCGACTACGCCGCTCGCTACGGTGGCGAAGAGTTTGTTGTGCTGCTGCCCAAGGTGGACGCCAAGCACGCTTTCGAGCTGGCGGAACGGCTGCGCCTGGCGGTGGCCTCAACGCCGCTGCACTTTGATCAGAACGAGCTGCACTTGACGGCCAGTATCGGCGTTGCCGCGTTCCCCGAACACGGCAGGACCGGCGATCTGTTAATTCGGCGAGCTGACGCCGCGCTGTACGAGGCCAAAGATCAGGGCAGAAATCGCACCGCGATTGCCACCAGCCCCGGACTCAAGGTTATTCCTGCGGAGATGGATTCGTCTGGCTGAGCAGCGGCTGGAACACCCAGCCTTCCAGCATCTCGTCGACGCGTACTCGAACCCAGGCACCGCTGTAAGAGTAGCCCTGAACCTCGGTCCCTTCCTCCAGCACCGTGATTGACGGATGGTCCAGGCCAGGACCCTGGCGCAGATTGCTGTCCTTCGTGATCCAGAGCTGCACCAGATCACCAAAAGACTCCTCGTTGGGCACCGGGCTCAGCGCCTCAACCAGGTTTTTGGCGCCGGAGAGCCCTCGCTTGGCCTGATTGCTGAGGTACATGGCGCCGCCGAAATTCCCGGCCTCAAACTGGATGGCTGCAGCAGAAAGCTGCTCACGGATCTTCTCCAGCTGCGGCGTGGAGTTGTCGGAAAACTCGGCCAGCAGCACCTCGGCTTCGGCAATGTTCGAAGCGGCGTCAGCCCGGCTGACGTTGCCGCGTAGGCGAGCCTGGGTTCGTACCACCTCAGCGATGGCGTCATCAGCCGCAATCCGCGATTCCTCCACCTGCACCTTGAGGCGCTGCACCTGCGCGCTGGCCGCAATCAGCCGTAGTTCGGTTGCCGCCAGCTCCTCTTTGAGCTGTCGGATCTCAAAAGCCTGGCTGTTGGACTGCTCCCGCAGCAGCGCGTTATCGGCCTGCAGCGCCGCCACGTCAATGGCGGGCTCGTCGACAGCGGCAATCTCAGGCTCCGGTGTTTCTGCCGCCTGCTGCTGGGGCAGGGCGCAGCTAGCGCACAAACCGGCCGCAGCCAAAACCACCGCTAATCCGCTTTTTGGGGCCCATTCCATAGGGAGCAAGAATACGCGCATGCCCGGGCATCGTCATCCGCCGAAAGTGTAACGGCTTGTGACAGCCAGGCCTCAAGAATATAATGCGCGTCCCGCCGGTTGCCGGTGTAGCTCAGTTGGTAGAGCAACGCATTCGTAATGCGTAGGTCCGCAGTTCGAGTCTGCGCTCCGGCACCATTTTAATCTTTCTGATTCAGTGGTTTACGCACGCTAAAGCTTAAACTGCCGAGGCCTCCTGCTCGGTTTTGTGCCAATTTTGTGCCGATTTTCGGCTCGAAATATTGTTCGCGTAGGGCGCGATGTGCCCCGGCGCCAGGTGGGCGTACCGCAACACCATGTCCAGGCTGGCCCATCCACCGAGCCGCTGAAGCACCTCCAGCGGTGTCCCGGCCATCACGTGCCAGCTGGCCCATGTATGGCGAAGGTCGTGCCATCGGAAGTTCTCCGGATGCCAGCCGGGCTGTGGCCGCATGCCGAGGTTCTTGAGCACCTGCTTCCACGCCCGGGTGTTGGCCCGTTGAATGGGCCGCCCGTTAAACGAAAACACGTGGGTAGGATGCTCGAACCGTCGCTTGCGCAGCACCACCAGCGCGTCATCGTTCAGCGGCACCGACAGGGCGCGACCCGACTTTGACGCATTCGCATCGACCCAGGCTGCTCGACGGCTGAGGTCGACACGATTCCAGGTGAGCCCCGTGACGTTGCTTTCGCGCAGTCCAGTGGCCAACGTGAAACGCATCATCTCTGCCGTATGAAGCAGCCCTTCGGCTTCCAGCGAACCCAACACCGATTGGGCGTCGGACTGAGTGAGCCAGCGAAAGGACTCGCTGCGGTGAGGCGTGGTCGTGAGTTTCACCATCGGGGCTCGCTCCAGCCACTCCCACTCCCGTTCCGCCTTTCTCAACAACGACCGAACCAGGGCCAGGTACTTGTTGGTGTTGCCGTGACTCTTGCCGGCCTTGGGTCCGTTGCCTGAAAGGAGGTCCCCTCGAACCTGGCTGATCACATCCGCCGAAATCTCATCGAGCAAGAGCTGGCCGAAATAGCGGTCCAGCCAGCGGAGTTTGGCTTTGTCATCGCCATGGGTCCGCTTGTGGCTGGTTTCGTCGATGAATCGGACGACGGCCTCCTTCCAGGACCGGCGGGGACGTTCGCCCAGTTTATGGATGCGCCATGTCTCTGCTTTCAGGTTGTCCGCGTATTCCTGGGCTTGCCGTTTGTCGGCAGTCCCAGAACTGACGCGTACTCTTTTGCCGTTTGGCGCGGTGAAGCTGACTTGCCAATTGCCGCTGTTACCACGTCGGTAGATTTGCATGATTGCATTCTCCTTGATGATCGGTGCGGCGACCGCTCAGCACCAGTATAGCCCCGCACGTAGTTCAAAACGTCCGATCTCAGAAATACCCATGACCGACCGACCCGACGACCGCGGAGCTGGCCACCGCGAGCACGGCGCTTGACGGTCTCGGGGCAACAACGCAGGAGCCGAGCAGCTTCGCTGGCTCCGATCGTGGGGCAGGGGACGGAGGCTTCTCTATCGGCCAAGGTAAGTCGCGCTGATCTGCTCCCGCGCGTGACCGAGCTCCGAGCTGATCGTGAGCCGAGCCTTTCGGTCAAGGTGCTTGGCTTCTCGGGTTAGCTGGTGGCGATCGGGACCTCCCGCTGCAGGGCATTTCCAGCCCGTAAGCTGTTCGTAGCGTCGTTGAGCGTAGCCATGGCGCAGCCCGTGAAGATTCTTCAGTTCAGCATTGTTGGTGTGCCGCTCGTACTTCCTGAGTTGTTCAACGTAGTTCAGATTGGGCGGGATCAGTGCGCCGCTCCCGACCAGCTGCTCAATGTCACTAAGGAGCACTCGCTGTCTTTCGGTCAGGATTGGTATCGTTCTTGATCTTCCACCCTTGGTCCAGCTGGCCTTGAGCTCTATCGCTTCTTTCTGGGTCGCGTAGCTGGGCCGAAACTTGATCGCCTCCTCGCGCCTAAGCCCAAATTCCTGCTGGAGTCTCAGACTGAGCCGAATGTACGGATCGTCGACTCCGTTGATCTGACTTGGCGTCAGCGTCTGCGCTTTGGACTCTGCTGGGATTGCGCTTCTTGTCTCAATGCCATATTCCGCGTTGTCTCTGGCGATGATGTGGCCTTTCCCGACCTTTCCAGCCCACCATCTCAGCGCGGAAAGCCGGTTTTTCTGGGAGCCAATGCTCAGCCCCTGTTCTTTCCACAGGTCAGTCAGGGCGCTGATATGCTTCGGCTTGATCGATTGAGCACCCATACGCCGATAGCCCAGCTCGTGAAGCTGATGGGCCATCTGGTCCAACATCCGTGACCGGTTGGCCTGTGTTGAATAGCTGCCGTCTTTGTTTTGCCGGCATAACCGCTTTAGCTGGTAGTTCAGGTCTTTCATGGTGCGTCATCTCAGTTTGGTGAGTTTGGATGACCACTACGCACCTGAGAGCGATACGCAGTCCGAGAGTTTTCTCGGTAAAGGTCACGGGACACCAGTCCCCAGGCCTGAAGCCCAATTAGCTTCCGATCGTTAGCGCTGTGGCGCTGAGGATCGGGCTACCAGTTGGCCTTACGGCCCCGGTGAGAACGACGAAGATCACCTCCTATCGTGAATTGAAAAAAATCGTCCAAGGACGAGCCAAAGGCGGAAAACCGCCGCATCAAAGAAAACGAGACATAAAACCTCCTCTCGTGAATGTAGAAAGCGCTCTGAAGAGCCTTTAGGTGGAATAAGCACCACCGAAGTAGAACGCCAAAAAAGGGCGTCAGCCGGAGACCGGCGAAGGCAGCGAGCTGCCCGGGTTGCCACTTAGCCGAAGTAGCCACGGTTGTGGGACA
>JBCCCR010000044.1 GCA_039033415.1 Pseudomonadota bacterium
GTGGCAGCCCTACATGAATATGGGGGATCAGGCCGGGGGTACCATCGCGCGCGGCTTCGGCTGCAAGGTCGCCGGTTTTGACGACCTGCCGCCCGGCGCGCTGAAGGGCTTTGAAAAATACACGCCGCAGATCCTCGACACGGACAACTGGAAGGGTTTTGTGTCCGAGTCGACGGAAGCCTAACGTCTAGTCTGCGGAACAAGCCGCCGACCGGGGAACCCCTCCTCTCACTAGGCTCGTCCTGCCGGCACCGCCAGCACGTCGCAGGAAAGCGTGGGCAGCAGCTTTCGTGCGGTGCTGCCGATCAGAAAGTCTTTCAGCCGGCTTCTGGCAAAGACCCCCATCACCATCAGGTCGACGGGCCGCTCGCGGCAGAAATTGAGAATGCCTCGGTCCGGATCGACGGCGGCGCAGTGAATGACTGGCGCTTTTGACAGGTCATCGGGGAGCAATTCTTCGATGAGTGCCCGGCGGCTTTTTTCCAGCTCGGCCATGTAAACCTCGGGGTCTTCAGCGATACCGATGGCGCCGGGTACCTGATGCATGGCGTGGTAAATCTCCAGTCCACCACAGGCGTCAGCAAACTGGCTGGCCCAGCCGAGAATCTGATGATCGATACCGGTCTCGCCCCGGTCCACGGCGGTGGGATCGAGGCTCGAGGCGATCACCGCCGGGTCTGCCCAGGTGCTGCCCTTCACCAGCAGGATCGGAACGCTGCTGCCGTGAATCAGATGCCACTCCGCCCGGCTCAGCTTGCGGCTGCGGTCGTCACGCGGCGCCATGCAGACAAGGTCTGCCTTGTAAGAACCGATCGCCTCACGAACGCCGTCCTCAAAGGGACGCGCCCAAAGGCTATCCACCGTTACGCGGTCGGACGGTAGGTCCAGCGTCTGCGCAAGCTTTTCCAAGTTTTCGCGTGCTGCCTTCAGGATCTCGATGCGATCGCCGTCACCTCGGACCTGGTGAAACAATTCGAAGTCGACACCGGTGCCCAGGCCCGACTCATACACCACGCTCACCAGCGTCAGGTTGGCGCCGAAGTTTTTGGCCAGCGCCGCTCCACGCAGCGCCGAAAAGCTGGTGTCCCGATCCGGATTGACCACAGCGAGGATGTTCTTGATTTCGTTCATTACTGGCACCTTTTCTCCGCCTGCTATTCGCCACTGCTCCATCGCGCCAGGGTGAGTTCGGCACTGGTGGCGTGGCCTAGCATTTACGGTACCGAAACCCTCCGCGAAATCATTATCGTGGAATTCCCGTATGGATCCTTCGGCAGCTACTGGTGGGCCGTGCAGCGTGACGAGGTGCCGTTCGTGAACGATTTCGCCGTAAAAATGCTCTTGCGGCGCGCCACGCTCGAACCGCCCACTGGAATAAAACGCCAGCCGTGTGGTGCAAACTGCCTGGTTTTGGGGGTATGGTCGTCGTTGTAGCCAACCATTCGGCCCGGCAGCAGGAGTAGCCATGGCGCCACTGCACTTTGATGAGTACGAGTTTTGTCCCGAGGCATTAACGCTGCTTTACCGTGGACTGCCGGTTAAGCTGCGGCCCAAGACTGCGGTTGTCCTCAAAAGACTGCTCGCCAGCCCGGGCGAGCTCGTCGACAAAGCCTCGCTGTTGGAAGCGGCATGGGGCGATCGCTGGGTGGCCGATCAGAATCTGTTTCAGGCCATCAGCGAGCTGCGAAGCCTGCTCGCGCCGCTGAAGCCGATCGTCACCTACCCGAACCGCGGTTATGCCTGGAGCCTCCCCGTCGATTCACGCGCTCCCGTCGCATCGCCGAAACACCATCGCTGGATGCCGGTGCGCGCTCTGGCCGCCGCGCTGGCGCTGTCGATAGGCGTCGCGGCATTCCATGGCGGCGCAGAAAAGGACGCCGAAACCACACTACCCCTCTCTCCGTCAGTCCAGGCGTTTCAGCTGGGCATCTCGACGCTAGACCGCTCGCCTGAACGCGCCGCGGACTACTTCCGCGTGGCGCTGAGAGAGGATCCCGACTTCGGCGAAGCGCAGCTGCTGCTGGCGCAGTCGCTCTTCGCTGCCGGGCTGCTGGACCAGGCCAGAACCGAAGCGCAGCACCTGTATGTTCGAACCGTCGACCAGGAGTTGGCCTACCTGCAGGTCAGCGTTATGGGACTCCTCAGTCGTCTCGACGAGGCCGCCGGCGTTCCGAACCCCGCGTTCGACTGGGCGCAGTCGGCCTGGGAAAAGGCCTCCTCCGAAGGTTTTGCCTGCGCTGCCAGCGCGGCACGACAGCGCCTGGTGGATCTGATTGCCGCCGCAGACTTAAGCGAGCAGCACTTTCCCGAGGCGCTGCGGCCGACCCAGAACCCGGAGACGCTCATGACTGCTGAGAGTGGACAAAATGGCTGCGATCCGCTGCTCGGCGAAACCGAGCCTGTCAAAGCGGCCAAATCCGACGCATTTCGGCCAACCGCCTGACCTCAGCCGGCTCTTTGAGATCTTTTGAGGTGCCTTTTCGGGCCTGACGTGTGACCTTGGGTGGTGTTCAAAACCCATGACTCCACGATGCTCGCACCACTTCTGATTTTGCTGTCCGCTTTCCCAGCGGCCGAGCCTGCGACGCCAGCCGCCCCCGATCCGCGCCTGCGCGAGGTCGCCGCGGGACTGTTTCCGAATGCGTCCGACGACGAATGGGACCTGGAGGCAGCCGTCCTGCCGGGCTATTTCCGGCTGTCTTTTGGAACGCAGATCTTTTACCTGAGCGAAGACGGGCGCTACCTGCTGGCGGGCCCGCTTTACGATTTGCAAACGAAGCAAAACCTGACCGCCGCGAGCCAGGCTGAGGCCAGAAAGGCGCTGCTGCAGGACGTGGACCTCGCCGTCCCCATCCACTTTTCTGAGAACGGTTCTGCGCCACGAACAGGCATTTCCGTGGTCACCAACATCAACTGCACCTTTTGCCGGCAGCTCCATCAGCAGCTGGATGAATACCTGGCCGCCGGTATCGACATCCAGTATGTGATGCTGCCGGCAGGCGGAGGCGATGGCTACGAACAAACCGCGGCCCTGCTCTGCTCCGACGACCCGGCGGCCGCCGTCGCGGCGGCCATGTTGGGCAAGCCAAGCGGGAGCGGCGCGGCTCCAACCGCTGCCTGCCGCCAAAGTCTCGACGAACACGTGGCGCTGGCGCGTAAGCTGGGCGCCGTCAGCACACCCAATCTTGTGCTTCCCAGCGGCGAGCTGATCCAAGGCTACCAGTCACCTGCGCAGCTCAGAGACCGGCTTGATCGCAGCGCCCGTTAAGGGGATTTCCCGCCCGCCGTTACGGCGACTCAAAGCCATCCGCAAAGATCAGCGCCGCCTGCGGGTCGTCCGAGCCCGTACCGTTGACTGCAAACGTGTAGGGGTTCTCGTCGGCGTCGTTGCTCAGGATGGTGACCTGGCCAATGACCTGCCCTAAGGATTCTGGTGTGAAGCTAACGCTGAATTCCGTCGACTGACTCGGCCCCAGGGAGGTTTCGGCGGGCTGGGTGATGCTGAAACTGGTGCCGAGGATTTCCAGCGGCGACGCAAGCGAGAGTGTTCCCCCGCCCGTATTTTGAATCGTGAACGTCCGGTTCAGCGAGGCGCCGATTCCCACGTCACCGAATGCCGTGCCGTCAGCCGGGCCGGGGCTGGCGTCGCCGTCAGCGATGCTGGCGCCATTGCCGACGACGTCGATTTCCACAATCGCTACGCTGAAGCCACCGAGGGAACGGCCCACCACAGAGTTGGGGCCGGTGGTGGCGGTGTCAAACACCTCGCCACCGTTGACCGCAACGTTGTAGTCGCCGCTGTCGGCAGCGTCCCACGCCCCGCCGGGCGGCAGCACCGTGTAAGTTGCTACTAGCTGGCCCTGGGTCCCGGCTAGATCGACATCCTGAACCGTCAGCGGGCCTGGAGTCACCGATAGGTCTGCAGGATCAATGCTGGCAAAGTCCACTGCCCCATCCAGCTCCGTGTAGGTGATCTCCAGCGGAAAGCTGGTCGCACCGGGCAGCAACACGTCAGGCGCCGAGGTCAGGGTGGCCAGCGGCGGAAACAGATCGACAAACTCCACGCTGCCGATATCACAGTCCGCATCGTCGTCAGCATCGCCATCGACAGGCCTGGGCATTCCAGTCTGGTCCACGGCCGGACAAACGCTATTGGTCCCGGCGTCCACGAGTGGACTGCCAGACAGCGGCAGGTGGGTTGGCGTTGGCCCACCATTGTCCCCGAGCTCTCCCAGAACAGGGTCTCCCGCCAGCAAATCTACCGCTCCGACAGCACAACTCCCGTCGCTGATAAAGTTCGCCACATTGACGTCCAACGGAATGATGGCATCGACGCAGTCATTCTCAGCGGAGTCAGCAATCACCGTGTTGGTGATCGACCAGAAGTCAACGAGGTTGTTGGCCTTGGTGATCCCGTTAGGCGTATTGCCGACGATGGTGCTGTTGGTGAGCACGATGGGTGCAAAGGCGTAAACGGCAGCGGGAAACAGGTTGCCGGAGCCTGTCGCCGTATTCCCGCTGATGGTTGTATTGGTGAGCTGACTGGTTTCGCTGGTCAGCGTAAAAATCGCCCCGCCCTCCGACGCCGTGTTATCGCTCATGGTGCTGCCGTTCACGGCGAAACCGGCACGACCATACATCGCGCCGCCGCTGCCGGTAGCGGTATTGGCTTGAAAGATCGAGTCGGTTAACTCGGTTGGCCCTGCGGTATCGATGCCACCACCCAGCGTCGCTTCGTTGGAGGTGATTTCGCTGTTGGTGATACCCAGCGTTCCGGTGGCGGACAAACGCACGCCGCCGCCACGGTTGCTCGTATTGCCGCTGATCGTGGAGTTCTCCACAAATAACGTGCCGGTTGAATACGCTCCGCCGCCGTCAGCCGCAGCAGAATTGTTGTCGACCTGCGACCGGGTCAGCGTTAGCTGTGCGCCGTTCTTCACCGCGATCGCGCCGCCGTCATCACCGGCCGTATTGCCGCTCAGCACAACGTCGGTGAGTTGCGCCTCGCTACCAACCGCATCGAAGGAGATGGCTCCGCCGTCGATCTGCACCGCATTGTCCGACATGGTAACGCCGCTAAACTCCGCCGAGCCGCGGAAAAAAATTGCGCCGCCCTCAGCGGCCGCATGGTCGTTCAGGGCTCCTCCGGTCATCACGACGCGAGCCGGGCTGTTGTCGAAGACAAAGACGCTGGCGATGCCGCCCCCGTAGGTCGCGATGTTGCCGGTGAGCACCGAGTTCGTGAGGGTCAGAGTCGCCTCACCCCCGACAGCCAGCCCGCCACCGCCGCGCTCGGCAATGTTGCCGCTGACGGTGCTGTCAACCATGGTCGTCTCGCCGACAGACGTCAGGACGGCACCCCCGTGGCCGCCGATGCCGGCCAGGCCAAAGTCGGCCTCGTTATCGTTCAGCGCGCACGCCTCGATCGTGACATTTTCGCCAACATTGATGACCGCACCGCCGTTGTCGTCGGTCACATAGCCATTGACTAGCGTTAACGAACGTAAGGTCACGTCGCGAGGCGTGTCGCTGCCGGGGTCACGAATCCGAAAAACTCGCGAGGTGTTGCCCGCGTCAATGGTGATTCCGCCTCTTGGCCCGCTGCCGGCGTCGATGGTGACCGATGAGGAAATTTCGATCTGACCCTGAATCAACGAAATGGTGTTGTCAGGAATCGTTGAGCTGAATTCGATCTGATCAACGCCGGCTATGTCCCCGGCCACGCAGCCGGCAACCGGAACGTTGTTATTCGCGGCAGCAATGGCGGTCCTGAGCGTGCAGGTGGAGCCACCGATCACGGCCAAATCGCTGTTGGAGTTCACGGTAATTACTGCAGCACGCGACGATTCCGGTGCCGCCAAGGCGGCAGCAATGGCGATGGCTAACCATCTTTTCTGTTCTCGCATCGTTGAAACGGCGTTGGCTGACTCACCAGGAACAAACGACAAGCGATAAGAATGGGATCAGCGAAGCCCAAGACAGCGCATTTTCTTGAGGCGGGTCAGAGTGATTCGAAACTGTCGGCGAAGATCAGCGCCGCCTGCGGGTCGTCAGAGCCAGTGCCGCTGACCGCAAACGTATAGGGATTTTCGTCGGCATCGTCGCTGAGGATGGTGACCTGGCCCGTGACCTGTCCAGTGACCGACGGAGCAAACGTCACCGAAAACGTCGCGCTTTCACCTGGCCCAAGGGTTGTCTCAGCCGGTTGAGTGATGCTGAAGCCTGCGCCAAAGACCTCCAGCGGCTCCGTCAGCGTAAGGGTACCGCCGCCCACGTTTTGCACCGTAAAGTTGCGGGTCAGCGATGCGCCCGTTGGAAGGCCCCCAAACGCAGTCCCGTTCGTCGGCGTTGGACCGTTGTCGCCGTCAGCGATGCTAACGCCGTTGCCCGTCACGTCCAGATCAACAATCGCGACGCTAAAGCCGCCTAGCGGACCAGCAGGCACGGGGTTCGCTCCCGTCGTAGCGCGGTCCAGCACCTCACCGGCATTGAGCGCAACGCTGTAGTTTCCGCTGTCACCTGCGTCCCAGCTTCCGCCCGGCGGTAGCACCGTATAAGTGGCCACCAGTCGGTCAGGCGTTCCCGCCAAAGCCACACCCTGGACCGTTAGTGGCCCAGGCGTGACCGTCAGATCTGCCGGGTCGATCGTGGCGAAGTCCACCGCCCCATCAAGCTCGGTATAGGTGACCTCCAGCGGTGTGCCGTTCTCTCCGGGAACCGTTACGTCGGGCGCGGATGTCAGCGTCGCCAGCGGGGGAAACAGGTCGACAAACTCCACGCTGCCGATATCGCACACAGCATCATCGTCAGCGTTGCCGTCGATCGAGCGAGGCATGCCCGTCTGGTCATCAGCCGGACAGTCGGCGTTGGTGCCGGCGTCAACCAGCGGGCTGCCTGAGAGCGGCAGATGGGTCTGGGTGACACCGCCGTTGCTGGCCAGCGGCCCGAGCAGCGGGTCACCGGTCAGCAGATCGACGGCGCCAGCTGCGCAGGTGCCGTCCCCGATAAAGCTGTTCAGGTTCACGCTGATCGGCGTGATGGCGTCGACGCAATCCAGTACCGGCGATCCGGCGATTACCGTATTGGTCAGGGACCAAAATTGCGCTGGGCTGTCTTTAAAAACCGTGTTGGGTGCGTTGTCGATCAGCGTGCTGTTGCTGATCACCATCGGCGGACGACTGAAAACGGCCGCGGGATAAGACGATGTGGCTCCCACCGACGTGTTCTCGCTGATTGTCACGTTGGTCAACGTGGCGGTCTGATCGCCGGCCAAAAACAGCGCCGCGCCGTCTGACGCCGTGTTGCCGCTGATGGTGGTTCGCGTGAGGCTTAGCGTGTCACGCGTATACAGCGCGCCGGCAAATGACGTCGCGGTATTGCCGCTGACCTTGCTGTCCACCAGGTCGAGCGGACCCCGCGATAGGATGCCCGCCGCGATTTCCGCTGTGTTGTTTTCAATGCGACTCGTGTCCACGAACAGCGAACCGGTATCGGCAACATTGATGGCACCACCGGCGGCGCCGCCCGGTCCAGCGCTGTTCCCGCTAATGGTGGAGTCCAGAATTGTGACGTCGCCCCGGGAGAGTATGGCACCACCCCCTTCGGTGGCGCCATTGGCCGTAAGCAGCGATGAAACGATGCTCAGCTGCACGCCCTCGTCAAGATCGATCGCACCTCCGCTGCCGCTTGCGGTGTTGCTACTCATGGTGACGCCGGTCAGCTGGACGTCGGAGTCCTGAAAGAAGAAGCGAGCTGCACCGCCGTCAGACGCGGCAACGTTGCCGGAAAAGGTTACGCCAGTGATCTCTGCTGTTCCGACAAAAGCGAGTCCGCCACCAAAAGCCTCCGTGGCGGTATTGTCGCTAACTGTTCCGCCGGTCATCGTGAGGCTCGCGTAGCCGTTAAAAAACGTGGTGCTCCATCCCCCGCCAAGCCTCGCAACATTTTCGCTGAGCTCGGTGTTGAGCAGGGTGACCGTCGGGTCGAAGGCGGTGGAGATTCCGCCGCCCGCCTGCTCTGCCGCATTTCCGCTGATGGTGCTGTCGACAATCGTCACCTCGCCGCGGAAGATATCCATTGCCCCGCCGAAGCCGTTGCCGGACATGCCAGCGACGGCCGTGTTGCCGCGCAAGGTGCAGCTCTCTAAGACGAGATTCTCGCCGTCGACCCGAATCGCGCCACCGCTGGCCCCGGAGACATAACCGTTGATCAGCGTCAGGCCGCGCAGCGTCACCTGCTGGACCGTGTCGTCGTCCGAATCATCGATCTGAAAAACCCTGGAGTTGCCTCCAGCGTCGACAGTGACGCCCCCTCGTAAATCTCCCAAGGCGTTGATGGTCAGCGACGAGGTGATCTCAAGCTGTCCGTTCTGCAGCGAGATGGTGCTGCTGGTTAAGTCAGGGCTGAACTCGATAACGTCAACACCCAACGCGTCGCCCGCGACACAACCCGACACGGGCGAATTACTATTTGCGGCCGCAATCGCCGTGCGCAGGGTGCAAGCTGCGCCCCCAACGACGAAGAAATCGGTGGGTGAATCGACCGTAATTACCGCAGCGTGCGTCGCCTGCGACGTCGCCAACGCCGCAGCGATTGCAGCGGGAAGCCACTTGGGTTGTACCGGCATAAGCGTTCGTCAATGAGTTTCTCAGCCTCTTTCTACGGAATTGCCGCGGAAAAGCGTCACCGCTCCGCCTTACGCCGAGAGCTTCATGCACGGGGCAGGGTCGCACGACGCAATTTGTCTAGTCCGTTTAGCGCAAGAGGCGTTCGGTAAACCCCTATTGACCCAAAAAGCTGTCGCGATGAATCTGGAGCGAAAACCAACAACTCATAACGCACCCAAGAAGAATGCCCATGGACGCGCCAACGCTCGACGACAAAATGCCCCTGACCGAATCACCCGCCGAACCCGCTGCCATGGCGCCGGAACCGCCGGTGGAAACGCTGCTGGCCAGCGAAGTTCGCCACGACCCATCGCGGATTCGTGACCTGTTTAGAAACGGCACCTACCCCTATAAGACCAAGATTCGGCGAACGACCTATGACCAGCACAAGGAGGAGCTGCAGGTTGAGCTGCTCAAGGTTCAGAACTGGGTGAAGCAGACCGGGCAGCGGATTGTGGTGTTGTTTGAAGGGCGCGATGCTGCCGGCAAGGGGGGCACCATCAAGCGATTCATGGAGCATCTAAACCCACGGGCCGCCCGGGTCGTTGCCCTGGAGAAGCCGACCGACTACGAACGTGGCCAGTGGTATTTTCAGCGCTACGTCCGGCATCTGCCGACGAAAGGCGAAATCGTCTTTTTCGACCGCTCCTGGTACAACCGCGCTGGCGTCGAGCGCGTGATGGGGTTTTGTGATTCGCTGGAATATCTGGAGTTCATGCGCCAGGCGCCTGATCTGGAGCGTATGCTGACCCGATCAGGCATACACTTTTTTAAGTACTGGTTCTCCGTAACGCAGCAGGAACAGCAGCGCCGCTTCTCCGCCCGGGAGCAAGACCCGCTGAAGCAGTGGAAGCTGAGCCCCATCGACAAGCTCTCCCGGGACAAGTGGGTCGACTATACGGAAGCGAAAGAGGCCATGTTCTTCTATACCGACACCGCCGACGCGCCCTGGACGATCATCAAGTCGGACGACAAGAAACGGGCCCGCTTGAACTGTATGCAGCACTTCCTGTCGCGCCTGGACTACCCCGACAAAGACAAGCACGTGGTTCGCGGCCCGGACCCGCTGATCGTTGGGAACCCGTCGCAGGTCATCGACAAAGACCGGCACCTCTGGGCCTGAAGCTGGCGGGATACGCGGCTGAGGATCGGGCGTCCAGCTCAAACGCCTTTGCCGTATACTCATTCCTCCATGGCGTGAGCACTGACCAATGAAAAGAACGCTATTGCCCTTTACGCTGCTGCTCCTTACCGGTTGCGTCGCTACGCACAAACGTCCGATGAATGAAGTAGAGGGCACCATCGTCTCGAACCAGGTCCTGGCAATGGTCGACGAAGCCGGCGGTGAACTCGATATCCGCGAAGAGCCGAAGGTTCGGTGCGAACGAATACGCCTGACGGGAACCCACATGGTCACCCGGCACTGCTACACCCTCGCAGAGAGCGCGCGTTCCTCCGAGCAGACCCAAAACGCCTATTACCGGCGCTACGGGCAACACAATCGTAGCCTCAGCGGCAATTAGCGCTTTAGGATATCCACGCCCGCGATCTTGACGGTCTTAGTCCAGGGCTTCGCGGAGCGCCTGACACAGCTCTGACCGGCGGAAGGGTTTGGTCAACAGACGATCGCGGGAAGCGTCAAATCCGGCGTTCACCAAGAGCTCTCTCGGATAGCCGGATACGAATACCGCTTTCAACGCAGGCCGATGGCGCCTTGCTCGATTGATCAACTCCGGGCCACTCAGACTGCCGGGCAGCACGACGTCGGACAGCACCAGATCGATCGGCTGATCACCGGCTAAGAGGCGCAGCGCGGCCTCCCCATCTGACGCGCTACACACGGTATAGCCGAGCTGTTCCAGCATGATCTGCGTTACCTTCAGCAACTCAGCATTGTCTTCGACGAGCAGCAGAGTCTCGTCCCCGCGGGCCGGCTGTGCGGCAACTGGCGCTGGCGCCTGTGCCCTGTAGGATTCCTCAGAGCGCGGGAGAATCAGTTCGAGCGTCGTACCGGTCTTGGATTGACTGATAATCCGCGCGAGCCCGCCGGATTGCCGGGCAAAGCCATACACCATCGACAGCCCGAGGCCCGAACCCTGGCCGACATCTTTGGTCGTAAAAAACGGTTCAAAAGCTTGGGTTTGAACCTCGGCGGTCATGCCGCTGCCGGTGTCGGCGATGCTGAGCACTACATAGTCCCCAGCGACCAGCTCTTCGAAGGTCGGCGAGGCCTGAGCAGGCAAGCTGAGCTTGCGGCAGGCGAAGGCCAGCTCGCCGCCGTCGGGCATGGCGTCGCGCGCGTTCAGCGCAATATTCACGATGGCGTTTTCCAGCTGACCGGGATCAGCAAAGATCGGCCACTCGTCCTCGCAGTCGCGGACGACGATGTTGATCGTTTCGCCCAGCGTACGACGCAACAGTTCAATCGTTCCTTCAAGCAGCTCGGATAGCTTGATCGATTGTGGAGACAACGGCTGCCTGCGGGAAAATGCGAGCAGACGTTGGGTGAGATCAGCGCCTCGTTCGCTCGCCTCTCGGATGGCGCTGCGAGCCTCGTCAAAATAGTCGCTCTGGCCGTCGAGCAGATCCACATTGCCCATCACTACAGCAAGAATATTGTTGAAGTCGTGGGCAATGCCGCCCGTCAACTTCCCGATGGCCTCCAGCTTTTGCGCGCTGCGCAGCTTTTCCTCGACCATCTGACGCTCGCGTATCTCGGTCTTCAGACTCTCATTGGCCTGCTCTAGAGCTTCGGTCCGCTCCTGAACGCGTCTTTCCAGCTCGTTGTTGAGCGCCTCGAGCTCGCGGCGCAGCCGAGATTCTTGCGTGCGATCTTCTTCGTTCAGGACCGTCACGAACTCACCCGATACCGGGTCGCGCCCCTTGCTCGCAATCACGTCGTGGATGCGGATACCGGAGGCGGTCCTGACCGCAACCTCTCCCTCGAACAGCCCCTCATTCGCCACCGCAGCAAGGATCTTTTCGGCGACGCTAGGGTTCTCAAAGCGCCCCATCAGCTCGGTCTGCCCTGAGTCAGGCTCGAGGCCCGCATAACGTGCGTTGGCGGCGGGATTTTGGGACAGCAGTCGTCCTTCAAGGGAAAAGGTGCTGACCAAAATGGCTGAAGATCGCGCCGCTTCCAGGATACGTAGAGCGTCAGGGTTTTGAGTCAGGTCGAGTTCAGCTGAGGCCTCGATCATCAGCGCGTTGCGGTTCTCGGCAATCAGCACCGGACGCATATCCAGGTTAACTGTCGCCGGCGACTGATCGGGATAAAGCGTCCAGGTCTCGCGAACCGAGCTCGCCGGGTCCGGCGCTTCCACGATACGCTTCAGTCGGAGGCGAACGGTTTCGCTATCGGTCGAAAAATCGCGCGCCTGAAGCGCTGCGATAGAGTCGGCTTTCCAGAAGGACAGCGCAGACCGGTTGGCCCACCACATGCTGTGGCGATCCACGTCGAAGATCCAGACGGGTGTCTTTAGTGGGTCAAAGAACGCAAGGTCTGAATAATCTCGGTAATGTGGCCGTCGGTCTGTGGCGTTCATGATGAGCGACGCACTGCGCTGCAGGCTCTCCTCTAATGCCCGCCGATGGTGATCGACCGGGCTGGATAATTCAACAGCTAGCGACTATTCCGCAAGCGGCCGGGATCGGACGACAACGTTTGGTCGAAGGTTCGCCACCGCGGGATCCCACATCTTGACAACGCTGTCATCGGTGGGGAGCATGGTGGGGTTCGCGCGCGCTGCGAGGCAGGTAATTTCTAGCTATGGCGACGAAGTCCACAGACCACACTCCGGCAACGATCGAGGACGTTGCGCTGATTGCGGGCGTGTCGATCAAGACCGTGTCTCGGGTGGTGAACCATGAGCCCAACGTGCGCGACTCGACCCGGGAAAACGTGCAGCAGGCGATTGCCCAGCTGAACTATCGCCCCAACACGGCCGCCCGGAGACTGGCCGGCCACCGCAGCTATCTTTTTGCGCTGTTGTATGACGATCCGAGCGCCTATCCGAACGCCAGCGCCAGCTACGTGACCAATCTGCAGGGCGGCGCGCTGCAGGTTGCGCGGGAACAGGGCTATGACCTGCTGATCCATCCCTGGGACTACCGCGATCCGCTGGTGGCTGAGGAGATCCGCCGGCTGATCGAGCAATCCAACATCGATGGCCTGCTGCTAGCACCCCCGCTGGCGGAGCTGCGGTCGATCACGACAATGCTCCGGTCGATGGGCAAAGCTGTCGTACGTATTTCGCCCGGCCGGACCCGACGCGCTGACGGCGTCACGACCAACGACCGCGAAGTCAGCGCCGAAATGACGCGTTACCTCGCGTCGCTGGGCCACCGTCGGATCGTCTACCTGAAGGGCCATCCGGACCATCGGGCGATGGGCGGCCGGGAGCAGGGTTTTCTTGACGGCATGACGCAGAGTGAACTGCCCGTTACCAAGTCTTCGCTGCAGCAGGGCGATAACTCCTTCGACTCGGGCGTTGCCTGCGCCCGCAAGCTGCTGAAATGGCGCCAGCCGCCCACCGCAATTTTTGCCGCCAACGATGACATGGCAGCCGGCGTACTTCAGGTGGCTCAGGAATTCGACATCGACGTTCCCACCCAGCTATCGGTCGCCGGTTTTGACGACACGCCGCTGTCCAGGCAGGTCTGGCCGCCGCTCACGACGATCAACCAGCCCATTTTTGAGATGGGAAAAGCCGCCGCCACGCTGCTCTTCCAGCAGATCAGCGGCCAGCATTCCACCCAAGGTATCAGGGTCGACTCGAAGCTGGTGGTACGCCGGTCCACCGGTCCAGCGCCCTGATGGGTTCAGAGGATTCTTGCGCAATAGCCCGCTGGGCCTGACGCCTAGCCGCCGATGCTCAAACCGTAACCGCGCGGAAACAGCGGGTTTTTGATCCCCTCGACGGACACGTCACTTTCGTCCTCGGGCCAGGCGAAAGGCAGCCGGCCGCTGAAATCGACCTCGCCGAACAGCACGTCAGCAACCCCTTTCCCCTCCGACCCAGGCAGCCAGGCGGCCACAAAAGCGGACGCGGCAGCCAGCTCCGGGTTAATCACCAGCGGTCTTCCCGAAAGGAGAATCGCTATCGTCGGAACGCCTCTCTCCGCCAGCGACCGCAGCAGCGCCAGGTCCTCTGGATGAAGCTTCGCCAGGTCGAGGGAACCGCCGTAGGGCTCGAGCACCTTCATCGAACCACGGATCCTGGACCCTGCTTCCACCAACACGTTGTCGCTGGCGCGGATGTCACCCATACCCTCGGCATAGGGAGTCTCGCCGATTACCGCCACCGCCAGCTTGTGGCGGTTTGGATCGGCGTCCGCCGCTAAGGGATCGGTGCTCAGCTCTGCGCCAGGTGCATACTCGGATACCCCCTGCCAAATCGACGTTCCACCTTCGATCAGCGAATTGCCGTCGGTGCCCTGCCAGTCGAGGGAAAATCCGCCGCACTGGTGCCCGACGTTGTTGGCATTGCGCCCGCAAACCAGGATTGCTTCGGATGGTTCCAACGGCAGCAAGTCACCCTCGTTTTTGAGGAGCACCAGCGATTTGCGCACGGCGTCACGGGCCACCTCCCGGTGCGCCGCTGAGCCAAAGCTAGCGTGATCAGACCACGGCCGCTCGGCGGGTCGGGGACGATCGAACAGCCCCCATTTGACCTTCACGCCGAGTATCCGGCTGACCGCATCATTCACCCGGGTGATCGGAACCCGGCCCTCCAGAACGTTGCGCTTGAGCCCGGCGATAAACTCGCGCCATTCTTCGGACACCATAAACAGATCGACGCCGGCATTCACGGAAAGAGCGATCGCCTCGGTGTAGTCGTCGCTCAGATAATCGATTCCATCCCAGTCTGAGATGACCAGCCCGTCAAAGCCGAGCTTGCCCTTCAGCAGCGTGGAGAGCAGGTACTCGTGCCCATGGCATTTGTCGCCGTTCCAGCTGTTAAACGACGCCATGACCGTCAGCGCGCCCGCGTCAACCGCTGCCTTGAAAGGCGGGAGATGGGTCGCCGTCAGTTTGGCTTCAGTCAGGTCGGCATCTCCCTGATCGATGCCGTGAGTCGTGGCGCCGTCGCCAATAAAGTGTTTAGCACAGGCGATGACGCTATCGTCCTGCAGGTCACCCTGAAGCTCGGTGACAAATTGCTGGCCATAGCGGGTGACCAGACCGGTGTCGGACGAATAGCTTTCATAGGTACGCCCCCAGCGATAATCCTGGGCCACCGCGACGGTTGGGGCAAAGGTCCATTCGACGCCGGCGGCCAAAATCTCGCGTTTGGTGACCGCGGCAACGCGAGCCAACAGCGCCTCATCGTCGGCCGCGCCAAGGCCGATGTTGTGGGGAAAAATGGTGGCCCCGCGAACGTTGTTGTTCCCATGGATGGCGTCGATGCCATAAAGCAACGGGATCGGCAGGTGGTCTCCGTCAGCTGCCATCGAAGCGGCCCAGTAGGCGTCGTTCATCGCCACCCAATCGGCAGGCGTATTGCCCTCGGGGCGAGACCCGGCGCCGCTCAAGATACTGCCGAGGTGAAACGCCTTCAGCTCGTCAGGCCCCGCGGCCATCCGCTCGGTCTGCGTCATCTGACCAATCTTCTGGTCCAGCGACATGCGGGACAGCCATTCGCGAACGATGCTGGACTGACTGGGCGTCAGCCAGTCGACCGCCGTCGAGCCCCCGCCAGGGTTCGTGTCAGCTTTCATAGGGCTATTTCTCGCTGGGTCGTTTGGCAGCGGGCGACCTGGCCTGATTTCCCCGAGTCAGGGTCGAACCAGAAATGGGATATTGGCGTGCGCGGCGTTGCCGTGGCCGTCGTATGCGTAGACAAATAGCCGATAGGCGCCGGGACGCTGTGGTGCCTTCACCATGATGCGATCACCCGTTGCGCCGTCGACCACACCGGGTACCAGCGGCGGAATCACCTCCTTGTCGCCGCCCCACTGATCGGCGTTTGACTCAAAGCGCACCTGCCACTGGTAAGTCAGCGGATCTTTGTCGGGGTCTTTGGCTTTGACCTGGGCTTTGTACTCCTGGCCAACCTTAAGCTGGGGGTTGTTGTGGGCCGTACGATTGTTGAGCCGCAACGACTTCAGCTGCGGCGCGCGGTTTGCCGGCTGCTTGCCCGTCCAGGCTTCCTCCAGCACATCCACCGCTTCGGTGCTTTCACCGGTCTCGGTGAACAGGCCGTACCAGGTCGACGTCCGCTCCTGCTTCTGTCCCCACAGGAACACGTAGGAACCCATGTTCAGGGGGGAGTCGTACGCAATGACCTTGCGATGCATCATGCGGTAGTTGCCCGCTTTTTCCGAACTGTTCTGCTCGATCGGCGCTTTCCAAAACGTCGAAGGCATTTCCCAATGGCCGATCGCTCCCCACTCGGATACCACGTACGGGCGTTGAAATTTGGTCTGACGCAAGTACTTGGGCAGGTTGACCAGATCGCCGTAGAGCTGAATGCTGATAAAATCCAGGTCGGACGCACGCTGGTTCATCGCGTCAGCCAGCCCCTGATTGAATCCCGCCAGCGCGGTGGTGGTCGGGTGGTTTGGATCGACTTCGTGAATCATCTTCGATACGTCGTTGACGGCGTCGAACACCTTCGGATTTTTGTACTCCAGATTCACCTCATTACCGATGATCCAGGCAAGCAGCGCGGGGTGATCCTTGAACTTGAGCACCTCCTCGCGAGCCTTCGCGAGCTGTGCCGCTACCGCCTCGCTGTCGTTGTAGTCAAACCCCTGGCGTTCGCGGCCAATATTCAAGCACAGGGCGACGGTAAGCCCGTGCTCAAGCGCCATATCCAGCACCAGACCGGCGTTTTCCGTCGTCCAGTTACGGAAGCTGTTGCCTCCCCGAACAGCCAGCTTGGCGATATCACCCGTATCGATACCGGCGCCCTTGATGAAGTAGGGTTCGCCGTTACGCAAAAACGTGTAGCGACCGTCCCGCTCCGCGACTTCGGTTTTCACCGGCTGCGCCAGCGCCTGGCTCGTCAGCAAAGCCGCTGCGAGGCTGACCGTCAAAATGTTTGCTGCCCAGTTCCGCATCTTTCTCTCCTTACGAATGACTCACTCGCGGAGTCACCAACATTTGTTCAATCTGTTCCAGCGTCTGTCCCTTGGTTTCCGGCAGCAGGCGCAAGACCACCACAAGTCCGACCACCGCCAGCGATCCGTATATCATGAAGGTTGCCGCGTTACCCAGCGTCGCAAGCTCCCAGGGAAAAACCAGCTGGACCCCGAAGCTCACCGCCGAGTTAATCAACCCGACAAAAGAAATCGCCAGCCCGCGAATCGTGTTCGGGAACAGCTCGGAAAACAAAACCCACATCACCGGCCCAAGGGAGACCGCAAAGCTAGCGACAAAACCCAGTATGGCCAGCAGGACCACGGTCGCGTTCATGTCGATGGCCGCCGCGACGAGCGCCGATTCGTGCTCTTGGAACACCTGCGGACCCAACGCGTCCGTCATCGCCGCCTTGAAGACAAGATCACTGTCGTAGGTGACACCCACCGCGTTGGCAAGCGCCCGTTGATCGACCTCGGGAGGCAGGCTCGCCATGGCGTCACTTGTCAGCTGGTAGGTGGCAGCGCTGAACGACGAAGCCAGGACGAACATACAGACCGCGATTCCCGAAACTCCCACCGCAAGCAGCTTTCTCCGCCCAAGCTGATCGATCAGAAACATGGCGGCGACGGTAAAAACCAGATTGGTCAGCCCGACGGCCACGGCCTGCATAAACGCGGCGTTGGTGCCGATACCTGATTGCTCAAAAATCATGGGCGCATAGAAGAACACCGAATTAATGCCGGTGATCTGCTGCAGCACGGCCACGGTAATCCCGATGGCCAGGACCGTCCGCATGGCGGGCCGGAAAAGGTCCGCTAGGCGCGCTTTCGTTTCCGCCTCTCCCTCAGTAAGGCTAGCGGACAGTTCATCCAGCACGGCTTTGGCCCGCGCCGCGCCACCCGCGCGGCTCAGGATGGCGAGCGCCTCGTCCTCCCGTCCTTTCATCATCAGCCAGCGAGGGCTTTCAGGCACCAGCGGCAGGCACACCAGATAGAGAATCGCCGGCAGCGCCTCCAGCCCCAACATCCAGCGCCAGGACCATTGCTCAAGCCCCAGCGACTGGACCCAAGACGAATCGCTCTGGCTCAGCGTCAGAATCAGGTAATTCGTAAAAAAGGCGGCCGAGATCCCGATCACGATATTGAGCTGATTGAAGGAGACCATCCGGCCGCGGATCGCGGCCGGGGAAATCTCCGCGATGTACATCGGCGCGATAATAAGCGCTGCGCCAACGCCGAGACCGCCAATCATGCGGGCGATAACCAGCGCCAGAAAAGAGGTGGCCAGAGCGGAGGCGATCGCTGACCCCAGAAACAGCGCGGCGGCAATGAACAGCACCGGGCGACGGCCTAGCCGGTCACTCAACGGTCCAGCCACCATCATGGCCAGCGTCGCGGTGAGGGTCAGCGAGGCAACGGACCAGCCGAGCTCTACCTTGCTCAGCGAAAACTCGGTTTCGATAAACCCGACGACGCCCGAAATGACCGAGGCGTCAAACCCCATCAGGAAACCGCCGAGCGCAACTATCGCCGCAACCCTGGCCGTGAAACGGGTTTCTGGACTCATCGACAACCCATCAGGCGGTGAGTTCGAAGGCGGCGCGAAGCTCCGTGGCTGAATCCCCGCCGATGAAGACGTGAAACTCACCGGGCTCGGTGCGGAGCTGGTTGTCGCGGCCGTAAAACGCCAGGTCTTCCGGCTTTAGCTCGAACACAACGCGAGTCGCCTCGCCTGGCCCCAGCGTAACCCGCTGAAAACCCTTGAGCTCTTTGACAGGACGGGTCACGCTGCCGACCAGATCGCGAACGTACAGCTGCGCAACCTCGGTACCCTCACGGTCGCCTGTGTTAGAGAGCCAAGCGGAGACCTCGATGGTGGTTCCCAGCGGCACTGACGCGCAACTGACTTCAAGCTGACTGTATTCAAACTGCGTATAGCTCAGCCCGAAACCGAACGGAAATTGGGGCGTGTACCCGGCGTCCAGATGAAACGAGGTATTGCCCACCGAGGTTTGGGAGGCTCGGCGTGGAATATCGTCGATCGGCGTAAAAGAATCCGGGGTAGCAGGTTTCCCCGTGTTTTTCTGGCTGTAGTAGATCGGCACCTGACCCACCACCCGCGGAAACGTCACCGGCAGTTTGCCCTGCGGTGAGTAGCGGCCAAACAGCACGTCGGCGATCGCCGGGCCGCCCATGGTCCCCGGGTGCCAGGCGTAGAGCACCGCGTTTGCCTGATCCAGGACCGGCCCCAGGGTCAAAGGCCGTCCAGCCAGCACAACCACCACCATGGGTTTCCCCAATTCCGAGATCTTGGCAACCAGGGCCTCCTGGGCGCCAGGCAGATTGATATCAGCCCGGGAATGCGCTTCGCCAGACAGGATTGACTCTTCCCCGAGGAACATCAGCACGACGTCAGCGGACTTGGCCGCTTCGACTGCGGCCTCAAATCCGCCCGTTTCCCGGCCCCGGCTGTAGCTTAGGCCGGGCGCTGAGCGGACCTCAGCATACTTGCCGACAACGGCCTGGATCGCTGCGAGCGGCGTATGACTCAGGCTGGCGTCACCGTCAAAAACCCACGTGCCGAGCTGTTCATAGCCGTCGTCAGCTAGAGGACCAATCACGGCCAGTTTATCGATCTCGTCGAGCACCAGCGGCAGCGTTTGCGCCTTGTTCTTCAGCAGCACCAGGCTCTGCCGAGCCGCCGTACGGGCCGCCTGCAGATGCTCGGGATTGGCCGGTGTCGGGTAGTCCTTGGTGTAGCTATACGGATAATCGAAAACCCCCAGATCGAACTTGAGCTGGAGGACTCGCGCTACCGCAACATCGACCGTCGCCTCGTCGATCAGCCCATCCCGCACAAGACCTGGCAGGTGGTGATGATAGGTTCGACTCGCCATCTCCATATCAATACCGGCCTCGGTGGCCGCCTGCGCCGACTCCCGGTCGTTGGCCGTCAAGCCGTGAACCGCCAGCTGGGAGACCGACTCCCAGTCGCTGACGACAAAACCCTCAAAACCCCATTCACCGCGCAGCACGTCGGTCATCAGCCAGCGATTGCCGCTGGCCGGTATGCCGTTCAGATCACTGAACGAGGCCATCAGCGTGGCAACGCCCGCGTCTACCGCTGCCTTGAAGGGCGGGAGGTAGACATTACGAAGCTCGTTTTCCGGAATATTGGTGGTGGCGTAGTCGCGCCCGGCTTCGCAGGCACCGTACCCGGCAAAGTGTTTGGCGCAGGCGGCGATGGCACCGGGCCTTCGCAGATCCTCACCCTGAAAACCTTGCACCATGGCCCGCGCCAGCTCACTCGCGAGCCACGGATCCTCGCCCAGGCACTCGGCGATCCGGCCCCAGCGAGGATCCCGACAGACGTCGAGCATGGGCGCAAAGGTCCAATGTATCCCGGATGCACCAGCCTCCTGAGCAGACACCCGGGCACCTTCTCGAACCACGTCCGGGTTCCAGCTGGCGGCTTGCCCCAGCGGGATGGGAAAAACGGTCTTGAAGCCATGGATGACATCGCGTCCGATGAGCAGCGGAATGCCCAGCCGGCTCTCCTCGACAGCAACGCGCTGAACCTCGTTGATGGTTTCGAGGTCCACGGCGTTGAGCAGCGAGCCGATTTCGCCGGCCGCAAGCTGTTCGCGGAGCTTGTCGCTCAAACCGGTAAAGTTGAGCTGGCTAAGCTGGCCAACTTTTTCTTCCAGCGTCATCTGACCCAGCAGCTCGGCTACCGGGTCAGATGGCTTGGGTGTCGCGTTACTGGTCACCCGATTGATTCCTTGTTGGCCTGACTTAGAACCTCAGGCGGAAACGCAGGCCGTAGGTCCGCGGACGCTGGAAAAAGCGAGTGTTGTCGAACTGGGTAATAATGATCGCCTGCTCGTTTTGCTCGTCCGTCACGTTTTGCACGTAACCTTCGAGCGTCCAGCTCTCGCCGTCACCGTGAGCGTAGGCGAGTCCGGTGTCGGTGGTCCAGTAGGAGTCGACGCGGTCGTTCAGGCGCAGGCGCGGGTCTTCCGGCTGCGAGAAGTCCTCGCTGTTGAAGATCGTCATGAACTGGTCGTCGCGATAGCCGGTTGAGGTAATCCAGTCCAGGCGGCCGGTGGGCAGATACCAGCTCTTGCTGAGCGAGGCGTTGAACTGAATTTCCGGCGTGCGCGGAAGGCGATTGCCAGCGATGGAACGGTTCACCGCATCATCTGGAGCCACGTCAGCCTGGAAACGACTGTCCTGAATCTCCAGCGAGTCTTTCACCTCAGCTTCCAGCCACAGGAGCGTGGCGTTCAGGTTCCAGTCGCCGGGGAAGAAGAAGCTTCCCTCAATCTGCGCGCCGTAGATTTCGGCATCTGAGGCGTTGAAGTTGAAGTTCACCACCTGCGCGGTGAGTGATGGATCGAGATCACTGGTGTCGGCGCCGACAAAATCCAGCACCTGAGCGGTTGATACGAGCGTGCTGAGCACGAGGTCCTCGTAGTCGTAGTAAAACGCCGTAGCGTTGATACGGGTGACCGTCTCGCCCCAGACGAACTCGTTCTTAGACCCGATTTCGAACAGGGTCACCTGCTCGGAATCATAGGTTGGCGCCAGCGTCTCGGTGTCGAACGCAGCCGGCGCGTTTCCGGCGGTATTGATCGGACCGAGGCCTTCGGTGTTCGGGATGTTGTCGTTGAAGCCGCCGGATTTGTTACCGGTAGCGATCAGGCCGTAGATCAGATTATCGTCAGTGAGGTCGTATTCGATACGCGCCCGCCAGTCAGTGAAGCTCGCGTCCAGCGCACCGTTTTGCAGAGCGATCGCGCCCTGGAACGGCACCGCGTAGGTCAACAGGCCGTCTGCTGCGCAGTTCCAGAAATCGTTGGCGATAGTGTCCAGACAGGGAGCACGTGCTTCTGGCGGCGCATCACCGCCGAAAGGGCCATTGGCGAAGACGTCATCAACATTGTCGCGCGCTCCGAACTGAGAAATGCCGTCGAAGTAGAAGTCAATGACCTCCTGATCTGAGGTCGCGCCGTCACCATTGGTGTCTGGATTGAATATGGTCCGACCGAATTCGGCGAATTCAAAGCCTTCAGTGCCGACCCGAACGCCGCCGCAGCAGGCAAAATCCCCTGCGCCCAGCGCGAATCCGTAGCGGGCGTTGACGCCAAAGCGCTGCTTCTCATCGGTGGAATAGCGCACGCCCGCGGTAAACCGCAGACGGTCGCTGAAGTTGTAGGTGCCGTCAGCATAAAAGGCCAGACTGTCGGTGTCCGTGCGCTGGTTAAACTCGTTGCCGGAGAAGAACAGGGTGCGATCACCGGTAGAGCCCAGGAAGGTTCGCTGCTCTTCTTCGAACATGAAAACGCCCGCGGTCCATTCCAGAGCGCTGCCGTCGACGTTAAAAAAGCGCAGCTCGTTGACCGTAGACTCAGAGTCGGTGATCAGACGGAATTGAGAGAAGTTGTCGAAATTTTCGTCGAACGGCTGCAGCGTCTCCAGTACGCCGGGATAGTCCGGCGCCAGCGGCGTGGCCGCGGTGTAGTCATAAACCAGATCGCGATAGCTGCTGATGAATTCAACGCCGATCCGGTCGCCAACCCAATCAACCTGGGCCTTGATGCCATAGTGCTTGGTATCTTCGATGGGCTCGAAGGCGCGGGCGATTACGTTTCGCGGGCTGCTGATGTCCTCGGGCCGGATGTCATTACCCAGGGCGTTGGCGTAGTTCGTTCCGGTGTAACCGGTGCCCTGCTCAGAGATATAGTCGCCGGTCAGCGTAATGGCCCACTGATCGTTGGGCTCAATCAGGTAGGTAATCCGGGCACCCGTGTTGTCGGCAGCTTCAGCGACACCAACGTTAGCCGGCCCGACGTCACGGTAGTAGGAGTCATGCTCCAGCTTGTAGCCGGCGATGCGGAGCGCCGAGTTGTCGGACACGGGAATGTTCAGCACACCTTCGGTCGACCATTCGCCAAAGTTACCGACCGATGCCTCGATGGCGCCGTCGAATACGCCGATGCCCGGCTTCCAGGGAATGATGTCGACGGAGCCCGCAGTCGCGTTTCGGCCGCGCAGCGTCCCCTGGGGGCCGACATTGACCTCCACACGCTGGATGTCGAAGAACGCTGATCCGAAGCCGCTTGGGCGCGGCACGTAGACGCCGTTCAGGTGGGTCGCAGCGGCCGGGTCGCCCAGCTCGGTGTTGTTGCTGGATCCGATGCCGCGGATGTAGACCTCGATGTTGCCACCGTTGTTGGCTACGGACAGCCCGGGAATCGCTCCGTCCATGTCCTGGAAGTTTTGTACACCCATGGTCTTCAGGAATTCGCCGTCGAAGGAAGCCGCCGTACCGGCGAGGTCCTGCAGGCTCTGGGTTTTTCGCTCGACGGTGACGACTACTTCTTCGAGCGCCAGCGGAACTGGGGCCTCGTCTTCGTCCTCGTCGGTTTGCGCGTAAACCATCGGTGTGGAAAGCATGCTTGCCGCCAGCGCGGCATAGAACGGGTGGAAAGCAGATCGTGGCTTTCGGTGTTCGGTCAGTAACATCGGCAGGGCCCCTCGGAAAAATCGAACTTGTACATCGAATTATTATGACAACGCTGTCATATTTGGCTTATACGCCGATATGACAACGCTGTCAATTTTCCGGGCTTGCTGCTACGGTGCCCCAACATGAGCACGCACAAGCACTACGCAACCGCGGATCAGGACCGAATCCCGTTCTATCAAAAAGTCGCCTACGGGATGGGGGCTTTTGTCAACAACCTGATGGCTGACGCCATGGGTAGAATGATTGTCGTGCTCAATCTGGGGCTGGGCATGAACCCGGCGCTCGTGGGCCTGCTCGGAGCCCTGCCCCGTCTGACCGACGCCGTTACCGACCCTTTGATGGGTTACGTGTCGGACAACACCCGCTCCAGGTGGGGGCGCCGGCGACCCTACATTTTTTTGGGGGCGATTGCGGCGGGCGTGCTATTTGCGCTGCTGTGGCAGCTGCCCGAGGGTAAGAGCGAGCAATATTATTTCTGGTTTTTTCTGATCGGGTCGCTGGTTTTCTATCTCGCCTACACCATGTTTGCTACGCCCTGGGTTGCCCTCGGCTACGAACTGACGCCCGACTACCACGAGCGAACCCGGCTGATGGGGACGCAAAACTTTATGGGGCAGCTCGCCTACGTGGTGTCTCCCTGGTTTGTGGTGATCATCCAGAACGAAAACATGTTCGACGATCTTCGCCAGGGGGCAGCGGGTCTATCAATTTTGCTCGGTGTGGTCATCATCGCTGTTGGCATCCTGCCGGCACTGCTGCTCCGGGAACGAATACTCGCAGCTGATGGGGAGTCGGAGGATGGGCAAGGCGCTACCTCACGCCTGAAGCGGGTAATGAGCCTCTTTGGCGATTTCTTCCGCGGCTTCGCGATGACCCTCAAGTTCCGGCCATTCCTGAAACTCTGTGCGGCCACTTTTCTGGTGTTCAACGGCTTTATGCTGGTGTCGTCGTTTCAGCTCTATGTGATCATCTACTACGTTTTCGAAGGCGATAAGGTGGCGGGCGCGGAATACGCTGGCTACTTTGGATCGCTGGCCGCCATCTCAACATTTGCAGTCATCACGTTTGTCACGTGGCTCAGTACCCGGATCGGAAAACGCCGGGCGTTTTTTGTCGCGACCGGCATTTCGGTGGTTGGCTACGCCAGCAAGTGGTTCTGCTACAACCCGGATATTCCCTGGCTTCTGCTGCTGCCGGCACCGCTGTTTGCCTTCGGACTCGGCGGTCTGTTTACGCTGATGCCGGCCATGATCGCTGACGTCGTCGATATGGACGAGCTCAATACCCACGAACGCCGGGAAGGCATGTATGGATCCATTTACTGGTGGGTCGTCAAACTCGGCATGGCCGCAGCCCTCGCAGTCGGCGGGATCCTGCTCAACGTCACCGGCTTCGATGTAGACCTCGGCGGAAATCAGACCGAGCAGACGCTGCTGCTGATGCGGTTGTTTGATGCGTTTATTCCCGCTGTCGCCTCGCTCGTTGCAATCTGGGCGGTTGCCACTTTCAGCATCACCGAACAGAAAGCCTACGAGGTGCGGGAAGAGCTGGAGCGGCGCCGCGGCACCGGCACTTCAGATTCAGCGCCGGCCTAGCCGGATACTTGCTTCCAGACGACCAGCAAAGCGTTCGCTAGCCGGTAGGGTCGAAGCGGTAGCCGGCGCCATACACCGACTGAATAGGCGAAGCGTCTGGGCTGACGGTTTGAAGCTTTTGTCGCAGATTTTTGACGTGACTGTCGATAGTACGGTCGCTGACCACTCTGTGATCCTGATAGGCGTGGTCCATCAGCTGTCCCCGCGAAAACACCCGTCCCGGTCGACTGGCAAATACCGCCAGCAGTCGAAACTCCACCGGCGTCAGATCCAGCAGCTGGCCATCAACCCTCGCCTGCATGGCGTCTTCGTCAATGAGAACCGGTGAGGATCCATCGGGCTGAGACTGCCAGCTCACGCGTCGCAGCGCGGCCTGGACCCGGGCAACCACCTCGCGTGGCGAAAAGGGTTTGCAGATATAGTCGTCCGCGCCGACGCCCAGCCCCAGCAGACGATCGATCTCGTCGACGCGAGCCGTCACCATAATGATCGGAACCGATGATCGGGTCCGGAGCTCGCGGCAGATGTCCAGACCGTCGCGATGCGGCAGCATGAGATCGAGCAGCAACAGGTCAGGCTGGAATTGCTCAAACGCCGCCATCACCTCAGCCCCGTCGTCAACCGTATCGGTCTGATAGCCCGCGCTGCGGAGATAGTCCGACAGAAGTCGGGCGATCTTCGGCTCGTCCTCAACGATCAACACCTTTTCACCGTTCACTCGAGCTCAACCTCTCACGCGTGTGTGTCGGATGGAAATCGCACCACCACCTTTAGGCCACCCAGCGCAGACGGCAACGCCTCCACCGTGGCGTCATGAGCGTCGGCAATACTTTTCACAATCGCCAGACCGAGACCGGCACCGCCGGTGGAACGGGCGCGCGAGCCCTCAACTCGATACAGCGGATCGAACAGCTTCGACAGGTGTTCAGGGTCGACGCCCGGTGGCGAATCTTCCCAGGATAGCTCCCAGGCATCCGGCGTTCTTGTCAGCGATACGCGGATCTCGATCGGCGGATCGGAGTAGCGGCGGCTGTTGCTCAGCAGATTGGCGAGAAGCTGCCGCAACCGAAAAACATCCCCGGCGATGGTCACATCGGGCAATGGGTCGAGGGCGACATCACCCGCCTCATCGCTGAAATCCTGAAGCAGGCCGGACAGGCTCATCGGCTCGCGATTGACGAGATTCCCGCCAGCATCCGAAACCGACAGAACAAAGAGATCTTCGACCAGATAGGTCAGGCGGTCAGCTTCCTGCGCCAGCGATGTTAGCGCCTCATCATTTAGCTCCCGCACCCCGTCCTGAAGCGCGTGGATTTCGCCTTTGATCACCGCCAATGGTGTTCTCAGCTCGTGGGAAATTTCGGCTATCCACTTGCGCTGCTGATCTCGGTGGCCCGCAAGCGCCACACCAAGCTGGTTGACGTCCTGGCTGAGCCGCTCCAGCTCATCGCCGCTCTTCACGCTCACGCGCTGCCCGTAGTTACCCGTCGCCAGTTCACGAACCCCCTCGGCAAGACGCGGCAGCGGCGCGGTTAAAGCACGCGCCATCCACAGGGAGGCGAAGGCGGCCGCCAGCATAGCGCCAACGCCGATGACCAGAGCACTGCGAGACTGGCGACGGGCGAAGTCCAAATCGACGTTTCGTTCGAGCGTTGGCGTTGGCAGAACCATCAGGAACCCGATGGATTGTCCCCTGAGTTCAAGCGTTTCCCGCCGACCCTGGTCGAAAGGCTCACGAGTGCCAGCGACGATTTTACCGGCAACATCCACCACGGTGACCCGCTGCGCGATATCCAGGAGCGAACCTTGTCGTTGCGGTTCAGGTCGCCGCGGGGGCGGCTGGCTCCCGCGAGGCGGCGGGCGATGATTGCGCGGGCGTTCGCCGCGCGGGGGTGGACGGCCACCGGGCGTCTGGCTGAGCGAAAAACCGAAGCGCTGCCGCTGCTCCGGTGGCGGCAGCCGGAGGAAAGACCAGTCACCCTGCTCGTCGTAGGCTGCGACCAGCTGGCCTTTCAGCGTTTCGATCTCCAGCGACTCCCAGGTTGCCAGATAGTCGGAAAACCCCCGCTCAAAGCTTCGCCCCATCAGCACCGCCATCGCGGCGATCGCAACGAACGCGATGGCAACCGTGCCCAGAAACAGTTTGTGCCGAATGAGTAATGTCATGGATCAGCGGCCCAGCAAGGCCGAAATCATAGCAGTGCTTAACGGGTTCTTAACGCCTGCAGCGATTTCTCCTTCCTTTCTCCACATTTGCTGCACCGAGCCTGTCGATTCCAAGCCTAACTTCTCAGACTCTGACACACGACGGAGAAAGACCATGAAAGCAACCATGATGCTAATGCTGTTCGCCTGCTGCAGTATCCAGCTGGCCGAAGCCCAGCCCGATCGAGAACGCAACGGCGAGCGCCGTGGCCCGCCACCTCACCATCGTGCACTCGAATCGCTGAACCTGAGCGCGGAGCAGCGTGACGCCGCTGAAGAGCTCTTTCAGTCGCACCGGCAGCAAATGCGAGACCTTCGCGAAAGCGGCGGGAGCTGCGAGGATCACTCGCTCCTGAAACAGCAGCTGGACGATGATCTACAGGCGCTGCTGACGCCGGAACAGTTCAGCACGCTGGAGGAGCAGCGCGCGAATCGACCGGCCCGAAACGGCCGCCGCAAGGAATGCGAAGACGGAGTTACGCCGTGATCGCCCCGCGAACGAAACAGAACCCGTCAGGTTTGCCGCCAACGCTTTCGGCCGCCGCACTGACGGTCGTCCTCGGCGTCTGGGCAACGCCACAGGGTCTGGCTCAACCGGCGCGAAACGCTGAGACCGCGGGCCCGGCTGTGGAAGAGCAGGCGGAAGCGCTACTGCGTGAAGCGGATGAGCGCGGCAGCGAAAGCTCGCCGGTCAGGCGGCTGCGCCGCGAGCAGCAGGAAGATGGACGAGGCGACCGCCGGGGCAACGGCGACGGTTTGACCTCAAACCGCCTCGTCCCATCCATAGACGGCCGCAACAACAATCGGACAAACCCGGACAGCAACGCGAGCCATACCGCACTCGCGCGGTTGGCCCCGGCGGCCTACACAGACGCCATCAGCACGCCCGCCGGCCTCGACCGACCCTCAGCGCGTTTGATCAGCAATCAGGTCAGCGCCCAAGCTGAAGAGCGGCCAAACACCCTGCGGCTGTCGAGCTTTCTCTGGCAATGGGGTCAGTTTCTTGATCACGACCTCGACCTCACGGATGGCGCTGACCCGGCCGAGGCCTTTAACGTTGACGTCCCGCGCGGCGACCCGTGGTTTGATCCCGCCGCCACCGGTGCCATCGAAATCCTGCTCAATCGATCCCTTTATGACACGGCAACCGGCACCGGTGCGGACAATCCGCGGCAGCAAATCAACGAAATCACGGGATGGATCGACGGGTCAAACGTCTACGGCTCCGATCTGGAGCGCGCCGAGGCGCTTCGTGAATCGGACGACAGCGGGCGACTGCGCGTGAGCGCAGGTAACCTGCTGCCGTTCAACGTCGATGGCCTGGCCAATGCCGGTGGCGAAAGCAGCGAGTTGTTTCTAGCCGGCGATCCCCGCGCGAATGAGCAGATCGGCCTGGCCGCGATGCATACCCTCTTTGTACGCGAGCATAATCGACAGGTAGCACGACTGGCTGCGGCCAATCCGGGGCTCACCGGCGACGAGCTCTACGCCCAGGCACGCAGGATGGTGATCGGGTTGCTGCAGGTCATCACCTATGAAGAATTCCTGCCGGCGCTGCTGGGGCCTGGCGCGCTGGACGACTACCGCGGCTACAACCCTCGCGTCGACGCCCGAATCGTCAACGAGTTCTCGACGGCTTCGTACCGTATGGGCCACACCCTGCTGCCGCCGATTCTGCTGCGACTGAACCGGGCCATGAACGAGTCGTCGTTTGGACACCTATCGCTGGCTGACGCCTTCTTTTCACCCGCCAGGCTCACGGACGAAGGAGGCATCGAGCCGCTGCTGCGCGGCATGTCGCGTCAGCTCTCCCAGGACTTTGACGTCTATGTGGTCGACGAAGTGCGCAACTTCCTGTTCGGGCTACCCGGTTCCGGCGGCTTTGACCTGGTGTCGCTCAACATTCAGCGCGGCCGGGATCACGGCCTGCCGGATTACAACAGCCTTAGGCAGGCTATGGGGCTAGCGCCGGTGCGAACCCTGGAGGCGATCAGCAGTGACCCTGAAGTCACACGCCGGCTGCTGGCCACCTATGACTCGCCCGACCAGGTAGACGCCTGGATCGGGGGGCTGGCAGAAGACGCCCAGGAGGGCGCCATGGTCGGTGAGCTGGTTGGCGCGGTCATCGCCGATCAGTTCGAACGCCTCCGTGACGGTGACCGATTCTGGTATACGCGGATCCTCAATCGCGGGCAGCGCCAGGAGGTCGAGCAGACCCGCCTCGCTGACGTCATCCGGCGGAATACCACGATCGGTGCCGAGCTCGGTGATCGGGACGTGTTTCGCGTCGACTAACACTATCCGCTGCAGGTGTCTTTCCAAGGCACCTGCAGCGGCACCCCGACCACCTGCTGGTTGCGGGCGTGAGTCGATTGTGCAACATTTTCGACTGTCCCCCAGCAACCCAGCAGGAGTTTTGGCCTTGTCCGCCAGTGTGACCATGCTGCTTGCGGCCCACCGCAACGGTGATTCGGCTGCCCTCAATCAGCTTGCCGCCTCTCTTTACCCCGAACTCAAGGCTATGGCCCGCCGCCGCGCCGCCGGCGGGGCTGGCAGCGGCGCGACCACGCTCGTTCACGAAACCTTCGTCAAACTCCTGGCCGGAGGAGACCTCGTTGCCGAAGATCGAAAGCAGTTTTTTGGCCTGGCGGCGACCATCATGCGGCAGATCATTATCGACGAAATCCGCTACATCACCGCCGGCAAGCGCGCGCGACAGGAAGTGACACTGGCCGACACGCTCATCGGTGACGAGGGCCACGAACGCGCCGAGTTCCTCTTGCAGGTTGATGAAATGCTGAAGATTGTCGAGCAGGAGGATGAGCGCCTGGCGAGGGTGTTCGAATGCCGCTATTTTGCCGGCTTGACCACCGGCGAGACCTCAGAAGCGCTCGACATATCCGTTCGCTCAGTCGAGCGGCTGTGGTCGACCGCGCGAGCGCGGATCGCCGCGCTGATGGATGAGAGCAACGCCTGAGCGTCTCCCAGGCCAGGATCAACCTCGGCAACCTCTCCGGCCTTGAGCTCAAGAAACTGCTTCGCCCCATCACCCGGGTCCAGCCGCTTTAGCCGTGCTGCCAGCGAAGGCGACTGATCCTGGACCGTTCCCGCCATGACCTTCCTCAAAACGTGTGGGTCAGGCTGACCATCACCCGATCCTGCTGTGAAAATTGCCCAAACAAGCCGCTGGCCCGCCCGCTGAACGACTGCATGGCAAGCTCCACGGATGTGCTGTCGTTAATCGCGTAGTCGGCGCTCAGCGACACAAGATCATCGTCGTCGGTAAAGGACCGGTACCAGCGTGCTTCCAGGCCCAGCGCGTCATAAGCGAAGGTGCGACGAATAAACACCGTACCGATACGGTCAGTTTGGGGTCGCACCAGCGTGTCCGGTGCGTTGGGAATCGAGTCAACCACGTATTGGATATTGATAAAGGCGCCCAAGGGTCCATCGAGGTCGAGGCCCAGAGCTCCGCGATGCTGGTTCAGTTCCCGCGTCTGAAGCCCTGCCGGACCCCGAAGATTAAACACCCGATCGGGCTGATAGGCGTATTCCGCTCGCAGCACGCTGGCGCCCAACCCAAGGTCGAAGCTGAAACCCAAGACCTCACGGCGCTCATAAAAACGTTCGATTACCGGACCTTTGGAACCGGTGAGCAGACGCCCGAGCGGTTCCGGGTCGATCCCTGAGTAGGCAACGGCGCTGAATTCCGCGCTGGCAAACTGGCGGGATAGCCGAAGTCCGACGGCCGTATCGCTGAGCCCCATGCCAGGCTGCACCGTTTCGAGCACCGGTGCTGGGCCATTCGAGTTCGTGGGTGCGCCAAAACGAAATCTGGGAGCGGTAAGTTCGAACCAGGCTCCAGCCCGCGGAATCGTGTGGCCCGTAGCATCGGGCACCAGGGCGAGCTCGCCGCGCCAGCTGCCGAAGCTGTAGTCGAAATAGGCGCTCCATAAACTCGTTCGGGAATCGGCAAAGTCGTCGATGATGAACTCCCGAAAATCCTGGGGGTTAACCACGTCGAGCACCTTGATGCCGTCCAGTCGCCCCCACACGATCTGCTGTTTTCCAAAGCGCGCCAGACCCCGATCTGAGCGAAATTCCAGATAGAAATCCCGCAGCTCCAGGCTTCCGCTGTTGCCCAGCTCCAGTGGCCGTGAACCACGGCTGTAGTTGTCCCGCGGCACCCTGCCCGGTTCCAGCGCTTCGTGAGCGTCCAGCCGAACGCGCGCTGACGTCACCAGCAGGCGGTCGGGACCAAAGCTGACCGACAACGACGGATCGAGCTCCAGCTGACCCTGATTGAGGCTGCTGCTGTCTCCATAGCCGTAGCTCAAAACGGACCGCAGGGCCATGGCATCAACCTCTGCGGCAAAACTCGCCAGGGGTTGAACGAACAGCGCGGTGAGCAACACGAATCGAGCAGCGCGAGTCATTCCCTTACTCTCCGAGGCTCTGCGCAAATTCACGGCCGAGGCCGCGGCCGAGGGTTTGCGGTTCAAACAGCCGACTCGCCAGGGGCTGTGAATAGTTGGTGTCATAGAACGTAAACACCGTCTGGTGTCCGGTCTGATGATTCACCGCAAGGATCTCTTCTGCGGTCCAGATTCCATCGACCTGGACCACTCGACCGACGGTGATCGTCTTCAGGGGTCGTCCCTTGAAGTCGCTGAACTCGATGCGTTGTGGCATCCAGGTCGCTTCATCGACCACGGCGGCGAATCCGCCATAACCCAGTTCGCGGGCAATTTTTTTTGATTTCGGAGTCCCCGCAATATGATGTATAGCGCTGGCGCCGACCCTCTCAGTCCGGTCATAGCTGAAGTCCCAGTCATCCAGCGCAAACTTCAGCTCCGACTGTATGTCTTCATACGAGAAGTCGGTGCCCAGAAAGCTCTTGCCGCGCTGGGAAGCCGGAATCCGTCGAACCTTGCGGCTTGCGGGCAGGTACATCCAGCGCTGGTCGGCCGCCGTGGACGCCGCATGGTCGTGACTCAAAAACGTGATATCCCGACTGCGCTTGGGTTCTAGGAACGTGATGCGGGTCTGTCGTGCATCTTCAGCCTTTTGCTTATGCACAATTGCCTCACGCAGTTCCACCTTGCCCCGCTTGTTGGTCAGGGTCATTTTCATGACACGACGCATGGTCGTCGCCTCTTCGCGCTCCGCGACGGCGGCGGCGATCTCGTTCGCGTCCCGGGGCGCAGCGGATGCATGGCTGCTGAAAAGGCCCGCGATCACCACGGCAATCAGCGTCAGGCTCACCACAACGTCAGCCGGCCGGCCCACCTTTGGCTTTTGTCCCCGGACAGCCTGCTCCGCAGAAAGCAACGCCGGAATCACCAGCAGCGCAGCCAGGTAGCTGGCCAGTGAGGCCACCGCCACCAGGCCACCGAACCGGATTAACGTTGGCAGATCACTGACCAGCAATACGGAAAATCCCAAGCCCAGCGCCGCGGAGTTAAAGAAGCAGGCTCGCGCCACTGCCGGCAAGCGTTCCTCGGTCAGATCCGAGACGCCCCCCTCAACGTCACCGGTGGCGCGAAGCCGGTCAACCAGATGAATGGCAAAATCGACGCCAACACCCACCGCAATAGCGGCGAACATCGAGGTGGCCGGCTCCAGATGCACGTTCAGAAAGCCCATGCAGGCATACAGAACGATGACCGTAAAGACCACAGGTACAACAGACAGTACCCCCGCCACGGCGGACCGGAAAACCACAATCGATGCGGCCAATACCAGGGTCAGTGACAGCAGCACGCTCTTGAAGTGAGAGGTCTGCAGACTGCGCATCCAGTGGTAGCTCACGTTGACGTCGCCGCTCAGGGAAGCGGTCAGGCCCGGTCGGTTGAACTCCTCATTGATATAGCGCTGCATCGCCTCTACGGCCAGACGGGTTTCACTGAAATAGTGGGCATCGAGCACGCCGCGAATCAGGGCCCGCTGATTGTCGCCGTCGATCTCCTCCTCCAGATCCGTCGGGTCACCACTGATCGCATAGAGAAACAGCGTTTCGGCCAGCGCCTCGCTGGTGTCCGGGAGTACGCGGGCATCCAGCGATGCTTTTGGAAGCTCCTGGACTGCACCGTGGAGGTGGCTGAGATAGTCGACGATCGAGACCGTCTTCTGCACATGCGGCAGCGTTTCAAAATACTGCTGCAGCGTGCGAACCTGCGTCATCACCTCGATGTCGAGCAGGCCGTCGGGCTGCGAGGTCTCAACCAGCACGTCGAGGAAAGCGGTGCCGGCGAAACGCTTATTGATGAGCTCGTCCGCAATCCGGATCGGTTCACCGGCGGCAAAATTCTCGACCTGCGAGCGATCGACGCGAAGCTGTAGCGCGCCGAACACCGCTATCACCGTCAGTGCGGCGAAGGTCAGCAGCGTGGTGCGATAGCGACGATGAGTGAACCGTCCTGCCGCACCCAGGGCACGACCAAGCGTACTCGGCTTGCCTTCCTTCCAGGTCGAGAAGGCGGGACTGGGGCGCGGCTTGGTGAGCACCAGCACGCTGGGCAGTACCAGGATCGAGAAAACCCACGCCAGCGCCACACCCAGGGCGGCAAACACGCCGAACCAGGTGATTGGGGGCATGATGGACATGGCCGCGATTCCAAGAAACCCAGCAATGGTTGTAATCGTGGTCAGGGTCACCGGACGGGCGACGGACGCCATCGCGCGCACGACCAGATCCCGGGTCTCAGCCTGCTCATCCATCGCCTTCAGTCGATAAAAGGCTGACAAAATATGAATAGCGTCCGCTACCGAGATGGCCACCAGGATGACCGGCAGCGCGTTGGTGATCGCGTAGTAGGGAATCCCACACCAGCCCATCACGCCAAGCGACCCCGCCGCAGAGCCAGCGACCACGAGGAGCGGGCCCGGCAGGGCAGAGCCACGGCGGAACGCCAGAAAAATGAAGCCCAGCACCACGACAAACACCAGCGGCTGAAGCTTACGAGCATCCTGGTCGATGTAGCTGCTCAGGTAGCCGCTGACAGCGCCTGAGCCAGCCACATGAACGGTCACACCGTCGAGTACCAGGTCATCGACCATCGCCACGACGGATCGATAGGTCTCATCGGCGGTCGCCGCATCTTCGAGCTCCGCCAGGATGGCTGCGGCCGTACCGTCGCCACTGACCAGCGTTCCCTGGTGCGGCGTCATCCACCGCCAGCGCTGCTCGCTGTCCGCGATAAGTGTTTCTTGGGGCGCCAACGGATCAACGTAGGGGTCGATATTGATGGCGCCATCGTCACCGCTGATAGAAGACTCGGTGGCAAGGCTGGTGACGCGGTCGTAGCGAACATTCGGCAGGGCAGCGATTTGCTCCGACAGATCCGCCAGGGCCGTCAACACGTCGGGCCGAAAGATTGACCCGTTTTCGTTGCTCACCAGGGCGACCGCAATGGTGTCCGACAGGCCAAAAATTTCGGAGGTTTTGCTGTCCGCCACCAGCGATTCATGACCCGGCGGGATGAAGGCTTTTACGGAGGTATCTTTGACCAGTTGGGTCAGGCCCAGACCGCTGGCAATGACCAGCACCGTAGCTGCCGCCAAAACCACCACCGGGCGTGCGGTGACCCCCACAAAAAAACGTGTACTTGCTTCCGTGGAACGAAACATCAGCTGATTCTCCTTTCGCCAGCATCCCGAAACGGCAGCGCCTCGCGACCGGCGCCGTGCCGATACATCTGCTCTTCCAGGTTGATCCAATCGATGATGTGCCCCGGAATCGGGGGTGACGCGGCGCCCGGGTGCACCTGCTCTGCCACCTCACCGGCATGCATCCAGCTATTGCTCTGGCGCAGACCGGCGCGGGTCACGCCAACGGCCGCGCAGCGTTCGCGCTGATCGGCGAAGCAGTGCTCGAGATAAAACCAGCGGTGGTCCCAGCCCAGCAGGCGGGTCGATACCTGGTAACACTGCAGGAGCTTTAACGAGTGACGATAGCGAATCACGCCGCCGCCGAGCACCGGGGCCCAGCGGTGTTTGCGGATTGCGCCCGCAACGCCGGTCTGCATCATCCATTCGATCCGGGCGACGTCCATGATCTGCAGATAGCGGCCGTTGTTCATGTGTCCAAAAGCGTCAAGATCATGAGGCAGTACGCGAAAGCGACTCTGCGCTGCGTGTGTGAAGTGTTGCTTTGCTGTCGTCAGATTGCGCATCCAGACGAGCAGCAGCCTCAAATAAAGATTCATGACGTTAATCCCTGTTGCCCGAGTTTCAGGCGAGCATTCACTGCCTATATTTCTAAGATCGAACAACGGCACGAAACCCCGCCAACCCTCACAACATTTCTTTTGCCTAAGGCTTCAGGCCTGAGCAATCGATCGGGCCAGGTCGGCCGGCCAGAGGGAATCCATCCGGGTAAACCGCACGAGTTCATAGGGGATGGGGAAATTTTACGAAAGCTGATCGACCGGTCTGCCGGCGCAGGCCTGATTAGCGATAGCGGGGGCATCACTGCGCTGAAAAGCCAGCCGCAAAGCGGTGAACCCGAAAGTCCGGGCCGCGCCGCGATGACGTTTCGCCCGCTGATGTCATGAGGAAACGATCAGGAAAAAGATCACAGCAATGATGCTCATACCGATGTTCTTGGATTTCCTGGTTGCTCTTAGCAATGGATTCGCGGGTGCAGAAATAACGCACCACTGTGGAAAAGTCGCTGGCGTGTTTCAGGGCAAAACACCCGGAGATCCGTTCGAAGCGCTTGGGCAGTCAACTAAAAAGAACGAGCTCGCACCTCCTCGCACCTGGTCTTAACGTGCAGCGCACATTTTTGGTGCGAACGCCCCCAAACGTCAGCCATCGTGGAGCAGTCGAAGCAGTGCAGGAAGGAAGAACGTGAGTTTTGACGGGGACTGGAAAATTGGCCTGCTTCTTGCTCTCTCGCCCAATGGTGACATGCGATCACCCAACAACAATTCAATAATTGCGCAGGAGTAACACCATGAAGACTGCTCACTCCATACCTGTTTTGGCCCTTGCGGGGATCATGATGGCCTCAGGCACCGCGTCGGCGGAAGAATTTACGGCCAACATCGCTATCGACAGCAACTATATCTGGCGCGGCCTAACCCAGACCGAAAACGAACCTGCTGTATCAGGCGGCATGGACTACGTTTTTGATAACGGCGCCTACGTCGGAACCTGGATCTCCAACGTCAGCTACGCGCCCGGCGACGTGTTTTCCTACGAAAATGATGTGTATTTTGGCTATGCCTTTGAAGCCGGAGACGTTGCTCTTGATTTCGGCTACCTCTACTTCAACTACGACGACGAGGCCGAGTTTGACTTTGCAGAGATTTACGGCTCGGTAGGCATCGGGGATTTCACGCTGGGTCTGAACCTGCTGGCGCATACCGAGGCTGACGAAGGCCCTGGGCAGGATTTTGGTTTCGGTGAGACGTTTTACGTCTACGGTGACTGGGCCAAGGAAATTCGTGATGGCCTGGAATTGGGCCTGCATGCCGGGTATCACGACGGCGATTTCAGCGAGGCTTTCAACGGCGTGCCCGAAGGGTATTTTGAATACGGCATCTCCCTTTCAAAGAACGGCTTCACTGTGAAACTGACCGGCACTGATCTGGACGACGTCGGTCCTGACAATCTTGACAACGACGAGGTGAAGTTTGTGGTGGGCTACGCAGTAGACTTCGAACTGTAGCTCCGACAACCGGGGGCGCCATTCGGTGTCCCGCCAAATGCTCAATTCCAGTCGGGTGGCTGTTTCTCGGGCCACCAGGCTGAAATCCAGATTCGCGCGGGCGCCTTGTCTCAACGGCGCTTCCGCTGATCTGACGAACTAGCTCTTCTCTTCCAGACTTCCACAGTCTAGCTGGTCACCATGGACGGTGCCTGCCCCCTTAATGACCACTGCCATCATAGTCAACGAGCCCTAAATTCGAACGGCCTGCCGTCGCCCGGGAGCGTGGATGCGCCAGTTTGAACGGCTTCAGAATCCCTTGCGAGCGGAGCCGCTTGACCTTGGGGTGCGGCAGCGGCAAGGCGGCACCAAACTCGCGCGCGTGTCGCGCCAGACAGGCGCAGGCGTTGAGCACAAACGCACTACGCTGGTGCGAAATCGCAGCCAGCGGCGGGATTTCTCGCAAGAAACCGCATGAATCTGTTATCTACGTGGTTGGCACAGCATTTGCTTGTATGCGGACGGCTTTCGGTCGACTCTGGTGCGTAGCGCGGAGCACCGATCCAACAACACTCATACAACAAAAGGGGCTCATAAAGTGGAACAATTGGCGCAGGTAAGTTACGCCCTGGACACTTTTTACTTTCTGGTTTGCGGGGCGCTGGTCATGTGGATGGCGGCGGGCTTTACGATGCTCGAGTCGGGCCTGGTCCGATCCAAGAACACCACCGAGATTCTGGCCAAGAACA
>JBCCCR010000045.1 GCA_039033415.1 Pseudomonadota bacterium
AAAGATTGGAATGGTTCGAAATGAGCCCAGAGGCAGCGCTTGCGTGTGTAGATGAAGCCATCACGCAGCATTTACGCATTCATGGATCTAAGCCATTGATTGAAAAGCGTTATCCGCCGAAAAATGGTGCCCAGGAGAGGACTTGAACCTCCACGGGGTTGCCCCCACTGGCACCTGAAGCCAGCGCGTCTACCAATTCCGCCACCTGGGCAGGCTTCCGGCCCGGTCGGGCCAGCGGAGGCGGGACTTTATCGACCTCGGTGGTGATTGTCAATGCGACGTTGGGCAGGCTTGTGGCGGGGCCGGGACAAGGCAGCGAGCGGTCCTGAACACGCTGGCGCCGAATATTGCGCGCGACGAAAGATTAAGGTGAGGTCAACGATCCGCCCGCTCAGATCCGGGGCCGTTTGGACAGACCGCGACCTCGGGGCGGAGTATAGGTTTCGTGAAGATGTGGGGCCCGGAAAGACCACGGTTGTTTACACTCTGAACCGGAAAACCGCGTACGGTTTTTCCAGGCTAAAGAAACCGACCCGGGTAGCGCATCAGCTGAAGCACGCGGTGCATGCGGTGGCGGGTCTCTGCCGGTAGCCCTCGGGCAGGCCGTTCCTCGAGCAGCTGATCCAGTTCGCCCTGCAGCGCGTCGAACTCCTCGAATAGATCCTTCAGCTCAAACAGGCCGGCGCTGCCGCGTAGCTGGTGAACTTCGGTGCGAAGCATCCTCAGTGCCTCCCGATCCGGCGGGTCAGCCAGACACTGATCCTGCCATTGCTCCATCTGGTCTGCCCGGCTGGCAAAGGTATCGACGAACTGGGCCTTCAAGCGCACGATATGCGCAGCGGTTGCCGGCTTTAGATCGCGCCGGCTACTCACGCGGTAGGCCGGTCAAAGCCTGCTGAATTGTGCTCGCCAGCGCCACCAGTTCGAATGGCTTGGCGATGAAACCCTGGCATCCGGCCTGGCGCGTGCGGCGAGCGACGTCTTCGCCGGTCGCCGCCGACATGGCGAGCACGGGCAGCTCCGGCGCTCGACTCTTTAGGGCGCTGACCACTTCAAGCCCGTCGCTGCCGTAGAGATCCAGATCCACCAACGCTAGGTCTGGAAGGCGCTGCTGGCTGATCACGCTCGTAACCTCCGCCAGACTGGCTCGGCAGTCCACCTCATGCCCCGCGTCAGCCAGCGCCAGGCTCAGCACCGCGCGAATGTTGCTGTCGTCGTCGACAACCAGGATTCGCGCCTGGGTGCTCGCCACAGTTTTGGCCCGCGCGATGGGTGGTCGTGCCGGCAGCGGCAGCTCGAGCGTGAAACACGACCCTTCCCCGGGTGTGCTGCTGACCGTCAGCGTGCCGTCCATCGCCTCCGCAAGCTGTCGACTGATGGCCAGTCCAAGCCCGGCACCGGGGCGGCCAGCGGCGCCGGCACCGCGCTCAAAGGGCACAAAAATTCGCTCGAGCTCAGCCGGTGTGATGCCGCTGCCGCTGTCGGTAACCGAGACCTGCAGCCGCTGCCCGGAGACCCGCCAGGACAGCTCAATACCGCCGGTTTCCGTGTGACGCACCGCATTGGTCAGCAGGTTGATCAGAATCTGTCGGCAGCGCACCGGATCGAGGACAAGGTCCAGCGCCGCCGCGGCTGGCGCGTTTAAGGTCAGCTCCAGGTGCTTGGCGGCCGCCAGCGGATGCATCTGCCGGACGATTCCGGAGAAAAGCACCCCGGCATCGGTGGTCTCCCGATTGATCACCACCTCGCCACTCTCAGCAGCGCCGTGTTCAAGCAGATTGTCGATCAACGACAACAGATAGAGCGCCGACTCCCGGATACCTGACAGCGCCTGTTCGGGCCCGGCAACACCCTGCTGCATCAGCTCGGTGAAACCCATGACGGCAGTCAGCGGAGACCGAAACTCATGAGACATGCCCGCGATAAAACGGCTCTTGGCGGTGCTGGCCGTCTCGGCCTCCGCCCGAGCCTGCTCCAGCGCCTCAGTGAGCTTTTCGAGACGCCGATTCAATAGCTGGATCTCATGCGCCTGCTGCTGGACATTCTGGGTTACCGCATGGCTCGCGCTCGCGTCGATCAGCAGCACCTCGTAGCCAGCCTCAGCGGCAAAAACGTGAACATCGACGATCTGCCTGGAGTCCAGGTTTACGACCGGAAATGAGACTGGCGCAACGCCTTCCGCGCCCACCAGGCAGGGCAGAATTTCCGGGAGGTCGACGCCGGGCTCCGCGCCAGCCAGTAGCTGCGCCCCGAGGCTGCGCTGCACGCAAAGCGCTTGATCCGTTTCGATCCACTGCGGCGCCTGCGTGGCAGTCAGGACGTCAAAAACCCGTTCCCGTATGTTGTCCGGCAAGTGAATCTGGGCCAGCGCGTTCACGACGACGGGTCCGATTCCACCGCCAGCCGGGCGGCCAAAGCCAGCACGGCCGTTTCCACGTTGAAACCCGTTTTAGCGCTGGTGGTATGGACGTTCCAGCCGTCTTCGGCGAGTTCTGTGAGGGCCATGTCGTCGATTTCCCGCTCCTGGGCGAGGTCCGATTTATTTGCGAGCAAACACCATGGCACCGGTCCGAACTGCGCCGCAACTTCGGTTTTTAATTTGGTTGCAGTTGTTAACGTCTCGCGTCGGGTCAGGTCACAAACCAAAATAAATCCAGCTGATCCCCGCACGTAGCTGGTCTGGAGCGCGCTGAGCTCATCAGCGCCAGCCACATCCCACAACACCAGTTTGATCGGACCGGAGTCCTGGAGATGAACCGTCTTGGTGTCGATCTTGACACCCACAGTGGTGAGATAGCGTTCCGAAAATGCCTCGTCGACAAAACGACGCACCAGGCTGGTTTTTCCTACGGCAAAATCGCCAAGAATGCAGACCTTAACGCTCTTCATCAGCGGCTTCCGGGCTGACGGGTCCATCGTCAATCTGCGTCAAACCGCTGATTTCAACCGGCACATTGATGCGTGCAAACTCCAGGTGTGCAGCCAGCTGGCGATACCAATACCGGTCCGCGCCGCCTGACACAACGATTGAGCCTCCCTGAAGGTCAACGGCCACGCCCGGCGGCAGCGGCGCCAGTGCCCGGACAAATCGCCGCAGCTCAATCTGCGGCTCGGCGGAGACAAACGGCGTGACCGAAAGCAGCACCTCACCGTCCGCGTAACCTGCACCGCGAACCAGTTCCGACGGGCTGTCAGCCAGCGGGTCAGCCAGCAGCTTCAGCTCCGGCGGCTGCCGGTCCAGCAGCCCTTCTACCCACACCACGCCGGGGACGGTCGCGATGGTTGCCTCTAACGCCAACCATTGCTGCTTTGCTTCCTGGGCGCGATAGATCCAGTGGCCCGCCGCTCCGAGGCCGGCGAGCAGGAGGAGGAGCAGGATGGGTCCGGCGATTCGCGGCGGGCGGCGCTTGGCCTCCTGCTGATCCTGCGCGCTGAACGCCAGCAGTTTCTCGAGCTTCGCGATCAGCGGTGCCGGGGGCTCTTCGTTGCCGCTGAACTCGTGTAGATAAGTCCCGTGGTCCTGGTGAATCACGGCCAGGTGGTCGCGTAGAGTGATCCGTAGCGTCAGCGGCGGCTGACCCTCCAGCACCAGCGCCAGCCGAGCGTGTGGTCCGGTCAGCACCCACAACACCCGGTCGCCCAGCTCGGCGCTAGACAGCTCACCTTCCTCCTCTCCGGTCGAGTCGGCGACAAAGTCCTCAATGGCTGTGAGCATGGCCGCGACCGCATCACGATCCATCCCGGGGCTGTCGGTCAATTCACCGACCCGGCAGACCAGCAGACCGTTCTCCTTGCTGATCAGCAGCGCCTCGGCAACGCGGTAGGTCATGGTATGGCGCAGGACAACCTCGCGGAACGGTACGCCCGTGCGCCAGGCCTCGAGACGCCAGCGAAGGTTACGCAAACTAAAACCGTCCGCCAGACTCTGATTCAAGCCCTCCAGCGCCGCTCGCAGCGTTTCCGCAATGGATCTACGGATCGCCGGACCCATCACAGGGAACAGGATCTCTACCAGGCTATGGGGGTTTTCGGTGACCGATTCGTGGAGCGCCTTGGACACGGGCTCACGCAGCGCTTCGGCCATGTCGTCGTCGTGACTGCGCTGGCGGATGGCGTCCGGTAAAACCTCCGCCACATCCGGCATCCGCTGCTGAGATTCGGCAACCCGTCTGCCCTGCTCTCGCATCGCCGCCTGGTCGGCTTCGATGCCCAGCAGCTCACGCAGACGATGAACGTTGGACATGGGCTGTTACCGGCGGCGTTTTCGAGGTGCCTTCGGCGGGGCGTCCAGCGTGCTGGCAACCGTCCCGAGCAGCTTGGCAAGTTCCTTGCGGCTGATGTTTTGTGCGGTTAGCTGGCTGTTGAGATCCTCGAGAGCCTTACCCTGGGCGGCACCCTGGTCACCCAGCTGGCTTTCCAGCGATGCGGTCATCTCATTGAGTGACTGATTGAGGGCATCGAGCTGTTCGTTGGTCTGAGACTCCACGCTGGCAAGCTGCTCACCGGCCTCCCTGGCCTGGTTTTGCAGCAGCGCATCGAGCGACTCGTCGCCATCGCGTCGCTCAGCCTGCTCCGCCTCGAGCATCTGCTTGAGCTCAGTTAGCGACTTGTCGAGCTCATCGAGTCGCTTGTTGAAAGCATCGGAGACTTTCTTGAGACTCTGCTCCAGCTTGCGTTCCACGCCGCGAAAGCGCTGCTCATAGTCTTTGATATGAGCGCCAAAAATGATCTCGCGGATCTGGTCGACGTTATCCGCAGTAGCCTCCTCTTCGGGTGCTTTCTTTGCCATTGCTTTTTCCCTGAAACCCAACGCTGACCAGCATTCTACACGCGCTGAAGCCGATATCCCTGCTGGTAGACGCTGCGCAGCTCCCAGCCCTCGTCCGGCGTCCACCCCAACTTCTTGCGAAGGCGGCTGGCGTGGGTGTCTACGGTGCGGGTTTCCACGGACGTACTCAGTCCCCATACTTCAAACATGATGCGTTCGCGCGTAACCACCGCGTTGAGGTTTTCCACCAGCGCCACCGCCATCTGAAACTCACGACGGGTCAGCTTGATCGGCTTGCCGGCCACGGTGGCTTTCTCGCTGCGTCGATCAAATTCATACTCGCCCTCGCGCAGCAGCCAGTGCGGCGTGGGCTCCGCCGTTCGCCGGATCAGCGCGTTGGTGCGGGCGATCAGCACGCTCCGGTCAAACGGTTTTGTGAGGTAATCGTCAGCGCCGCTGTCGAGCGCTTCCACCAGGTCGGCGTTGCTGTCCCGACCGGTCAGAAATAGCACCGGCAAAGTTGCCTGCTGACTCTCGCGCAGCCATTTCAATACGCCGAGACCCTGCACGTCGGGGAGTTCCCAGTCCAAGATAGCGAGCTGATAGTCGCGATGCAGAAAACCTTTGACGAAGTCTTTTGACGTGGCAAACAGGTCCGTTTCAAAGCCGGCATCCTGAAGCCATGCTTTGACCAGTTCGCCCTGGTGCTCATCGTCTTCCAGATACGCTATCAACATGGACCGATGGGAGTTAGGAAATAAGACCCTATGTTAGCGCACGCTCGAGTAGAAACCGTAGCCCCTCCAACTGGAAGCGTCGCAGAAAGCTGTAAACAAATGTGTTCAGTGTTTGTTCGCTCAAGGCCTGCTGCGTAGTCTCGATAGTCGCAAAAGGCGCCAGATCGAAAGCCCGGTAACCGGTTTCTGCGCATCGTCCAGTGCCTCCCCCTATGGTAGGCGATGCACCCTGTCCGGGTCAGATCTGGTGCCTTTTGTCGCAGTCACGCCGCCGCTGATCAGCGCTTTTGTGACACCCGGTAAACCTTTACCTAAGCCGTGCTCCGTGCACTCCCCTCTGACCAACCTTTTCTATAAGGTGCGCAGCAGCTCAATCACCGCTTTGATACATGCAACGTCAATGGTTCTGTGCAGGACTCTTGCTACTGATCGGCTCCCTGGGTCATACCCAGGAGGCCGGTGTGAGTGTGGGCCGTCTTCAGCTTTATCCGACGTTTGGCGCTGCCCTTGGCTATGACGACAACGTTACGCTTTCCAATGACGGTCCGATCAGCAGCCGCTACCTGCTCCTGGAGCCCGGCGTCCGGGCCGAGCTGACCGGGCGCCGATCTCGGCTGCGTGCGCAGTACCGCCTGTCTGACGGCGACTTTGCCGACTCGGACCGGGACGACTTCACCGATCAGTTTTTCGACCTGGGCTGGGGTTATCAAGCCAGCGTTCGGTCCGAATGGCAGATCGACGCGCGCTGGCATGAGGCGCACGATCGGCGAGGTGAAGCGCTGCGCGAGAACTTTGACGATACGCTGGACCGGGATGTTGACGAGTATCGGGATCACGGCCTCGGCGTCACCTACCGCTACGGCGCATCGGGTGCGCGCGGACGCCTCGCCGTGTTTGCGGACCTTGCCGACCGGCGCTATCTAAACAATCGGGATTTCACTCGGGAAGGCGACTTTGAGCAGTCACGCATCGGCGGCGAGTTCAGCTGGCGAACCGGCGCCCGAACCACCGCGCTGGTTCAGGCCAGCCGCAGCGACATCGACTACGACGTCAACATCCGCGACAGCGTGCAGCGACAGCTGGCCCTCGGGCTCCGGTGGGACGGGGCGCCAACGAGTGATGCACGACTTTTGGTCGGGCGGCTTGAGCGATCCGCGCAGCTCGGCGGTCAGGCTGATTTCCAGGGTCTGTTTTGGGAAGCCGCAGCGTCCTGGCGGCCCCTTGAGCGCAGCGAGTTCACGCTGCTAACCGGTCGCGCCACCGACGAAGCTTTCGGCGGCGCCAGCTTCCTGGTCCGCGAGCGGCACTCACTGGGTTGGCGTCATCAGTGGCGAAGCCGGCTCAGCAGCAGCCTCGACCTGTCGTGGGCGGAAGAGGATCTAAGGCCAAACCAGCGTGCTGACGATATTCAGCAGGTGGGCCTGAGCGTAGACTACACATTCCGTCGCTGGATGCTGGTCGGACTCGGCTGGCGTCACGTCGAGCGCCGCTCCAGCAGCGACCGCTTCGACTACCGGCGCAATGAGGTGCTGCTGTCGATGCAGGTGAGCCTGTAGCGCAGGAATGTTGAGCATGATCGGAAAACGCCCAATGAGCATAAGAACCGATTCGGGGTACAACAACCCGCTGAGCCGCAGGCTCGCCGGTGCCGCGGCGCTGCTGGCTGCGCTTTCGGTGAGCGCCGTGGAAATTCCGCCGCCGGGTGATCCGTTCTTTATCCAGACCAACTCATCGGATGCAGCGATCGGGCTCGGCGACTGGTATACCGCGGACACCAACGGTGTGGGCGGCGGATTTCACTATGTGGGGATCTACGTGCCGTGCGGCTGGCCCACCGATCAGGAGATCCACATCGACCTGTTCAGCCCGGAGATGAATTCGGCCAATCCGGATCTGGATGAGGTCAACAGCGGCGGCCCGGGCACCACAACCTTCGAACTGTTCGACGTGGGCGCCGTGGTGGTCAGCCCCGCAACGCCGGCGCCGGGCGCACCCGGCTCACTCCTATCCATCGACTATCCGCCGTCAGCACCACCCGAGCAGTGGGTACGCGCCTTTACGCTGGGTGACGATGCTGGCACGACCGCACCAATCAGCTGCGGTCAGTACGTGCTGCGCATCGCCTCCACCAATGACGATCAGAACGCCTGGCGGCTTCGGGTCGGTTTCGATAACGACACGAACCCCAATAACCCGTTCCCGGCAAACTGGGACGACTTTGACGGCATCCCAGGAACGGACGACGAGCTGCTGGTAGGCCTTTACCAGTATTCGTTCCAGCAGGACTCCGGCGGCGTTCAGTGCAATACGCTTTACGAGTTTGTGCCGGAAAACTCTGCCTGCCCCAACTCACCGCCCACGCCGCCGGACAGCAACATCTGCTTCAACAACTTTGACATGGATGGCAACACGCGGGTGCGCTACTACCCGCCGCTGACGCCGCTCGATCCAAACGGGCTAATCGGTGGTCTACCGGGCACGCTATCGCCCAACGGCCAGTGGAATGGCGGCAGCCAGACCGAACGCGGCGGCGACCTGATCACCAACCCGCAGGTCGGCTGGTGGGGCATTGTGTCCTGCCTGAGCAGCAATAATCAGCTCGCCCAGGACGCTCAGGAGAACGTGCCTCAGTTCAACCAGATCCCGCCGATCCCGGTCATCGAGCTGACGAAAGACGACGGCCGGGTGGTGGCCGGCGAGGGCGATACGCTCACCTACACCATTCGTTTTGAAAACATCTCTGATGACGATCTGCTGCCCGGTGCGGCTCGCAACCTGACCCTGACGGACACGCTGCCGTCGGAGGTGAGCTACGTGTCCTGCGCGATCGATGCCCCGTTTTCCGGCACCTGCAGCGAAACGGGCGGCGTGGTGACCTTCGACATCACCGAAACGGTTCTCGCCGGCGAAGTGGGGACCGTCACCCTGACCACCACCATTAACGGGGGTGCTACCTTCCCGTTCACCAACACCATCGTCGCCACCTACACCGACAGCTGGGAGGTCGGCAGCTATACCGCTCGGGATGATGAGACCACCTTCAGCGCGACGCCGCTGTCGCTGGACAAGACGGTCGATACCCCCCTGGCGGCCGTCGGCGACACGGTCAACTACACCTATACCATCACCAACATCTCGCCTGATCCCGTCGTGCTGGTCGACCTGGTGGACGACAAGATTGGGACCTTCGAGTTTTCCGAGCAGTTTCCTCAGGCGGTTGCGCTTTACGATTTTTCTGAAGGCCCCGACCCGGCCGTCGTGCGCGATACTTCCGGTTTCCTGAGCGCGCTGGATCTGACCGTAGAAGGTTCATCGATCATCTATGAGCTCGACCCTGCGCGAATTGATATCGATACGCCAAACCGGCTTTCCAACTCGCTCGACAGCAGCAAGATCATCACCGAGTGTCAGGCCGAGGGGCAGTTCGCTCTGGAAGCGTGGGTGCAGCCGGTTGGAGTCGTGCAGGGTGGGCCGGCCCGAATTATTCATTCGTCGCTGGATGCGGCCAACATCAATTTCAGTCTGTACCAGGACAACGACCAGTACGGCTTTTTTATTCGCACTCCCACCAATACGGACCCGACCGCGGACGTGGTGCTCACAACCGCCGCCAGCTCGGTCAGCACCGACCTCACCCACCTGCTGGTGGTCGTCGAAGCAGGCGGCGACGCGACGCTGTATCAAGACGGCGCGGTCGCCGCCAGCGCAAACGTCGGGGCGACGGGCAATTTCAGCAGTTGGAACGGCACGTGGGATTTTGGCATCGGCAACCAGTTCTCCGCCGCCGCCGGCAGCTCCGCGGAAGATTGGCAGGGGCAGCTTTATAAAAGCGCGGTTTACTGCGATGAGATCCGCCCGCAGGATGCGGCCAACCTGTTCAACCTCGGCAGCGAGAGTGACCCCAGCGGCAATCGTCTGCTTGAGCCCGGTGAGCAGGTGATTGTGACCGCGCCCTACGTCATCACGACCGCTGACTTTCCCGGTCCGGTGGTTAACCTGGCTGAGGTCAACGGCCTTACTGCCGGCAACCAGGCCTTTACGGTGTCGGATACCGAGTCGGTGGACATCGACAGCCAGCAGCTGGCACTCACCAAAGTTTCTGACGCCGGCAGCGAAGTGGCGCCAGGCCAGATCATCACCTATACCCTGACGTTGACCAACACGGACACGATAACCCACACCGGCATCACCATCGTTGATCCGCTGCCTCCGGGCACAAGCTATGTCTCGCAAAGCACCGTGGTTCAGGGTCGACGCGAGCTCATCATCGACTATCGCGACGATTTCAACGACACCCCGGTGACGTACAGCGGCAGCAGCGGCGCCACACCCTGGACCAGCAGCTGGATCGAACTGGATGATGGCGGCAATGACGGTCCGGCTGCCGGTGACGTGTTTATCAGCGGCGGAGAGCTCCAGTTCGATCGCCCGAACTCCGCCAACACGGGCGCTTTCGACACGCTGCAGCGAGCGGTTGATCTGACCGGCGCCAGCAGCGCCAGCCTGACGTTCTCGTTTGACTTTGACGGTGCCACCGAAGCCTGTGCCGGTGGATTTGGTGCTGATGACTGCCTGTTCGCTGAGGCCTCTGACGACGGCAGCAGCTGGACCACGCTGATCACCCTGAGCGGCGATCCGGACAACAACAACGGCACGCGCACAGTAGCGATACCCGCCGGCCTGATCGGCGCTGACACCCAAATCCGTTTCCGCGCACTGGGCTTCCGCGGCGGCGATGAAAACGTCACCGTCGACAACGTGATTGTTGATGCTTCGAGCTCGGGCCCGGTCACGCTGGACAACGTGCCGGGCGGCGGCAACGACCTGGATGATGGCGTCCCCGCGGATCTCGTCACCACAGCCGACAGCCTGATCCTCAACCCGGGCGAGTCGATGACCGTCACCTTCCAGGTTCAGGTCGACGACCCGCTCAACTCCAACATTATTGCGATTCGCAACCTCGCCTCCGCAGACACCGATCAGGGGGAACCCACCGTTGCTGAGGTGCTCGACCCGGTGCGGCCTTTCGGGGGTCAGATCGGCGATTCGGTTTGGCTGGATATCGATGGTGATGGAATCTTCGACCTGGGCGAAGCGGGCCTTGCCAACGTCACGGTGCAGCTGATCGACACCAGCGATGGTTCGGTGATCGCGATCACCCGGACCGATCTCACGGGCCGCTATCTCTTTCCTAACCTGGCCGCCGGCAGCTATGAGGTCGCCGTGGTTGAGTCCACCCTGCCGGCAGGGCTGGTTGCCGGTCCGGGCAACAGCAACCCCGCCGGAGTTTTCACCGTCGCCGGCGTTGAACGCTTCGACAACGCCGACTTTGGCTACGTGCCCACCATCAACACGGCGCTGATCGGCGACAGCGTGTTCGCTGACGCTGACGGTGACGGCGTGCAGGACCCCGGTGAAGCCGGGTACGCTGGCGTGACCGTCGAGCTGCGCGACGCGCTGACCGGCGCAGTGGTGGCCACGACCACCACCGGTCCGGACGGCCGCTACCTGTTTAGCGGTCTACCGCCTGATACCTATGTGGTGACGGTGACCGATACGGTTGGGGTGCTCGGCGCGGCCGGCAGCACGACGGGCGGCAACGAGTCGCCGCCGATCACGGTGACGCCCGGCGATATCGTGACGGACGCCGACTTTGGGTACCTTGATCCGTTCGCTTTTGCCATCGAGGATGAGATCTGGTTTGACGCTGACGGCAACGGCCTGCGTACCAGCAACGAGTCCGGCATCGCCGGCGTCAGCGTCAATCTCGTGGATGCGGGCGGCAACGTGGTTGCCACCACCATCAGCGGCTCCGACGGATCGGTCAGCTTCAGCGGCCTGCCCAACGGCAGCTATCAGCTCGAGCTGGCGGATACGCAGGGCGTGCTCTCCGGCTTCGGCGGGACCACCGCTGCCGCGGTGAGTCGCGCGACCTCGGCAACAATCAACAACGCCAACGTCAGCGCTACCAGCTTCGGCTTCAACCTGCCGGGACTCATCGGCAATGAAGTCTTTTCTGACGCGAACGGTAACGGTGTACTCGATCCCGGTGAGGTTCTCATTCCCGGCGTCGACCTGTCGCTGTTTGTCGACGACGGCGACGGCGTGTTCGACAGCGCGATAGACACGCTGGTGAACACGGCGCAGACCGACAGCGGCGGTATCTATGGCTATCGCGGCCTGGCCTTCTCCCGCTATTTTGTGTCGCTCGACCTGAGCCAATCCGTCCTGGCGGGCGCGACCCTCACCACGGGTGACTCCCAGACCGGCGGCAACGCCACGGGTGCCCAGATCGACGTCCTGTTGAGCGGCGGCAACGGCGGCGTGCTCACGGCAGATTTTGGTTTCCTCAACGCGGCCCTGCCGGACATCAGCGGCAACGTTTTTGAGGACCTGGATCGCGACGGCGTGGACGACGGGGCAGCGGAAACCGGCTTTAGCGGCGTCACGGTCGAGCTGTTCGCCGCCGGGCCGGACGGCGTTCTTGGCAGTGCCGACGACCTGGTCGTGGCCACCGCGGTCACCGACGGCGCGGGCGATTATCAGTTCACCGACGTACCTCCGGGCGACTATCGATTGGAGGTAACGGATCGCGCCCAGGTGCTGACTGACTTCGGCCTGACCAGCGGCCTCGACCGGGTGCAGATCACCGTGGCCGGCGACGACATCGAGGACCTCGATTTTGGCTATGCGCGCGCCTTTGGTGACGCCAGCCTTGGAGATCTGGTTTGGCTGGACGCCAACGGTAACGGCATCAACGAGGCGGGCGAAGCAGGCCTGGCCGGCGTGACGCTGAACCTGTTCGACGCCGGCCCTGACGGCGTCATCGGGGGCGGCGACGATGTGCTCATCGCCAGCACCGTCACCGACCAGCTCGGCGGCTTCGATTTCAAGAACCTGCCGGCCGGCCGGTACTTTGTTGACGTCGACCAATCAACCGTTCCGCCGGGGCTTACGCTGAGCCCGGGCCTGACCGACCCAAGCGCGGTCGTCGCGCTGGGCGCGGGCGACAATATTGATACGCTGGACTTTGGCTATCGACCGGACGTTGGCACCGCCCTCGTCGGCGATCAAATCTGGATCGACGCCAACGGCAACGGCGAGTTTGACCTCGGGGAAGCCGGCCTTCCCGGTGTCACCGTCAGCCTGATCGGCGCCGGACCGGACGGGCAGCTCGGCACGGGTGACGACCTGGCGCAGAGCACGGTCTCCGGCCCGGACGGCAGCTACTCCTTCGCGGGCCTGCCGCCGGACAACTACGCCGTAACGGTGGACACCGCAACGCTTCCGCCCGGCTTTAACCCGACGCCCAGCAACGCCCAGGAAACCTACCAGCTCACCGCCGAGGCTGATACCGCCTACCTGCTGCTCGACTGGGGCTTCGTGCCCACCGTTGGCCTTGCCTCCCTTGGCGACACGGCGTTCATCGACAACAACGGCAACGGCGTCCAGGATGGTGACGAAAGCGGTCTCGGCGGCCTGTCGATCGATCTGCTGGGGCCGGGCCCTGACGGTGTCTTCGGCAGCGCCGACGATGAGGTCCTGGCCTCCACGATTACCGACGGCCAGGGCAACTATGATTTCACCGGCCTGAACCCGGGCGACTATCAGGTCCGGCTGACCGATACGGCCGGCGTGTTGACCGGCCTCAACCCGACAACCGCCAACCCGGGAACCATCACACTGAGCGCCGGACAGGACTTCGACGACGCCGACTTCGGCTTCTTCCCGGCGTCCAGCCTCGGTTCGGTCGGCGACCTCGTGTTTCACGATGTAAACGGCGATGGTGTTCGCCAGCCGTCCGAATCCGGCATCGAGTCCGTGCTCGTTGAGCTGTGGCTGGACGTCAACGATGACGGCGTGATCACGCCGGGGATCGACAACCTGATCCGCAGCGTTCGCACCGACGTCAACGGGGAGTATGAGTTCGGTGGCGTGGCGCCGGAGGATTATCTGGTCCGGCTGGCGCCCCAGAACTTCCAGTCGGGTGGCGTGCTTGAGGACACCACGAACACGGCTGGCACCCCTGGTGTCAACAACAACGCCCAGGCTGATCCCCTGCCCCTGACCATCGACAGCGGAAACTTAAACCCGGTCTTTGCGGACTTCGGCGTCAACGCGCCGGCCAGCTTCAGCCTGGCCGGAACGGTCTTTGAAGACATCAGCAACGACGGGGTTGATCAGCCGGGCGAGCCAGACGTTGGCGGCGTGGCGGTGCTGCTGTTTCGCGACCTCGACGGTGACGGCGTCCTCGATCCGTCAGACCCGGTGTTCGGCAGCACGGTGACCGACGCTGGCGGGGATTATCTGTTCGACAACCTGCCGCCCGGTGACTACCTCGTCGCAACCGATGTCCTGGGCACACGCCTGGACGGCTTCTTCCAGACAACACAGACCCTCACCAGCGGCGTCCAGCCGGTTACGGGCAGCGCTACGGACGTCATCACCGGGCTCGATTTCGGTTTCTTCAACGGCGGCATCACCACCACACCGGTGACGCTGTCCTACTTTGAAGCGGTTGAGACCAAAGAAGGGGTGCAGCTCCGCTGGGCCACCGCCACCGAGTCGGGCAACGTGGGCTTCGCCGTGCATGCCCGAGGAGCAGACGGCGCGCTGAAGCGTCAGGCGCCGGTGATTCCCTCAAAGGTTGTGGATTCAACCCGCTGGCAGTCTTACGAGCTGCAGCTGACCGGACACGCCGTCGACAAACTCTGGCTCAGCGACATCGATACGCGCGGTGTGGAGACGCTGCATGGTCCGTTTGAGCTGGGCCAGGTCTATGGTGCTGATCGTCCGCCCTCGCCGATCGACTGGCGAGCCATTCGCGCGCAAAACGACGCCACGCTGCAGAAGCGCAGCGCGCGCAAAGGGGCAGCAGCCAGCCGCGTCATGGACGTCAGCGTTGCGGCAAGCGGCATCACCCGGATCACCGCCAGCGAGCTGGCGGCCGCCGGCATGGACCTGACCGGCGTAACGGGTGTGGAGCTTGCGCTCAGCATCAACGGCCAGCCGGTGCCGGCTAGGGTCAGCGATAGTGGACCATTCAGCGGCGACGCGTTTGTCGAGTTTTTGGCTGAGGCTCGCGACAGCCTCTACGGCAGCGAAAACGTCTACCGGTTGGCGGTCGATCAGGCTACGGCCGCGCGGGTGGCGGTCAACAGAGCTGTACCCTCGGCGCTCGATCCGGATGCCGTCGAGCGCGCGACGCTGACGCTGGCGGAAAACAACCAGTACAGCTTTGGCTCGCCGACCGACGACCCCTGGTTTATCCGCGAACTGCTGGCGTTCACCAGCCCGGTAGAGGCGGATTTTGCGCTGGAGCTGACCGGCTACGAGGGCGGCAGCGCAAATCTAACCGTCGACTTCTGGGGTGTCACCGATCTGCCCCAAAACCCGGACCATCACGTGCAGGTTCTGGTCAACGGCGTGCTGGTGGGCGAGCAGTTTCTGGATGGTCTGACCGCCGGTCAGATCAGCGCCAGTATCTCGGCCGCAAACCTGGTTGTCGGCACCAATACCGTGACCGTGCGACTGCCGGCTGACACCGGGGCCCAGTTCGATCTGGTGAACCTCGAGTCGATCTCGCTGGCCTTCGATCGTGCACCCATGATCACCGGCGGTGCCGGCGAGATCACCGTGCCCGCCGGCGGCGACGTCCCGGCGCCAAACCCCGATACGCTGTTTGCCAGCTCGTTTGAGACGATCCCCGGGGCAGCGTTCTCCATCGCCGGGCTGAGCGCTGATGAAGCGGTGGCGTATGCTTTGGTCAACGGCCAGCCGGTTTACCTTGAAAACGCCGCAGCCGTGCCAGACGGCGCCGGCTTCGCTCTACAGATTCCCGCGCTGCCCGGTGCTCAGTCGATTCGGGTCAGCCAGCTCGACACTCTGGTGCCATCAACCCTGAGCCCGGCCGTGGAGGCCACCGATCTGCTCGCCGGCACCGCCGACTATCTGATGATCGCCCACCCGGTGTTCCTCGATGGGATCGAAACCCTCGCGGACTTCCATCGCGGGCGTGGCCTGACCGTCAAGGTGGTCAGTGTCGACGAGGTATACAGCCAATACAGCCGGGGACAGCTCGACGCGGCAGCGGTCGACGCGTACATCGCGGACGCCGTACCGGCCCTGGGCCTGCAATATGTGCTGCTTGTCGGCGGTGATTCCTACGATTATCACAACTACCTGGGTCTCGGTTCGCTGAGCTTTGTCCCGTCGCTCTACGGCCAGGTGCACCCGGTGGTGCGCTACGCGCCGCTAGACGCGCTCTATGCAGACGTCGACGGCGACGAGGTGCCGGACGTGGCGCTGGGTCGGTTCCCGGTGCGTACCGAGCAGGAGCTTTCCTGGATGATCGACAAGACCATCCAGTACACGGGCAAAGCCTATGACCGCCAGGCGATCTTCGCCGCAGACGAGGCCGAGCCGCTGACGCCCTTCGGCGCGATCAGCGACGACGTAATCGACAGCCTGCTGACCGACTGGACCGTGTCCCAGACTTACCTGGACAACGTGACGCCCGCCCAGGCCACCATCGACATCCAGGCCGCCATCAACAGCGGTGTCGCTTTGACCAACTATTTCGGTCACTCCGGCTTCACCGAATGGGGCCGCACGAACCGGCTGCTGACCTCTGACGACGTTGACCTGCTGACCAACGCCGGATTGCCTACGGTCGTGAACCAGTGGGGCTGCTGGAACGCCTACTACGTGTCACCTTTCGCCGACACGCTGGCGCATCGCTTCCTGGTCGGCGGCAACTACGGCGCCGCTGCAATCCTGGGTCCGGTGTCACTGACACGGCTGTCCTCGGAGCAGCTGCTGAGCAACCTCAGCTTCGCGGAGCTGGTCACGCCCGGCTTCTCAGTCGGCAACGCGATCACTGCCGGCAAGCAGGTACTGTCGCAGTCCCACCCGGACCGGGAAGACGTTGTGCTGGGCTACACGCTGCTGGGAGATCCCGCGCTTCGCATTATCGACTAAGGAAGTCTGGTCGCCGCGGTCACGCGAGCTCCTGTTCAGCCCCTCGATCTCTGTCTTAGGTTTGCCAGGGTTATACTGGCAGGCCCACTTACTCAGCGTGACAGGAGGGCGTTATGGCTGAAACCATCGAAGTCATCGAACGTGAGGCCCAGCCCGTGCTGGTTGTTCACTCCACGGCTTCCGTGTTCAAGATTGCGAAGACGCTGGCCAACAGCTTTGACCAGGTCACCACCCAGATCCGCGTCAGCGGGGCAGAAAGCGTTGGTGCACCTTTTGCGCGCTATTCAGGAATCGACTGGGCGGACGTCACCAGCAAAGGTGTGCTAGGTCAGATCTGGCAGATGCTGACAGAAAAAATGAACATTTCTGCGGGTATGCCGGTAGCGGGCGGCGCTGAGGGCAAAGGTGCCGTTGAAGCGATAGAGCTGCCCGCCGGGCGTTACCTCAGGACCTTCCACGTTGGCCCCTATCAAAAAGTCGGAAACACCTACAAAAAGCTGGTTGCCTGGGCCGCGGAGCAGAATCTGACAATGGATAGCTGGAGCTTCGAGTCATACGTCGATGATCCGACGACCAAGCCGATGGCGGAAGTTCGAACCGAGGTTTTTGTCGCGCTAAAAGACTGAGCCCGGCGGGGCCAGTCAAGGCAAACAGTCGATAATCCGATAGATGTCCGCTTCGGTGTTGTACAGGTGGGGCGACAGGCGCAGGCCTTCTTTGCGCATGTCGTAGAAAACTCCCGCCTCGCTCAGCCGGGCCGCAAATGCCTCCTGCTGTTTGCCGTAATTGAGCACGACGCTACCACCGCGGTTTTTTGAGTCCAGCGGCGACACCTGAAACTCGTCCGGCACTGCCCGGCATAGCTGTTCGGTCAGCTCCCGGTTGTGCGCCTCGATCTTCCTGAGCCCCAGGTCCAGGAGCGCTTTGATCGAGTGGGCCGCCGTGATGCAGGGGGCTACGCTGGGTGTACCGCCCCAGAATCGCGTTGCGTCCTCCGCGTATTCGAAGTGATTGATGTCGAACTCGAACGGATCCTGGTGGGAAAACCAGCCGACGTCGCGCGGCTCACAGCGTTTGATGCGATCCGGATGAACCCAAAGGAATCCGGCACCGGAACCGCCGCAGAGCCATTTGAGGCAAGAGCCGGCAATAAAGTCCGCGTTCCAGGCATTCGCATCCACCGGTCGAACGCCAATCGACTGGGCCACATCAACAACGCTGATGACACCCTGCTGACGCGCCAGGTTGGCGAGCGTTGCGATGTCGTGACACTCGCTGGTATTGGAGTGCACGTGAGTCAGCAATACGCAGTGAACCTGGTCATCGAGGTAACGTTCCCAGACCTGTGGGTCGAGCGTATTTTCCGTGCGCGGGACCATGCTTAGCTCGAAGCCCATGCGCTGCGCGACGGAAAAAACAAAGCCCAGCGATGGGAACGCCCGTTCGGCAATGAGCAGCGTGCGCCGCCCTTGGCTCGCGGGCAGGGCTCCCAGCACCTGGCTTAGGCCGGCAGAAACGTTTGGCTGTGGACAAACCGATGACGCGTGGGTATTCATGACCTGAGCAAGGAGCCCACGAAAGTCCAGGACCTGCTCGAGCCAGACCGGCCACACCCGTTCGTTGGCTACGGTCCACGGGTCAAGCAGGTTGGCGGCCAAATGGTTTTGGAGCGTCACCGGCGGCAGTCCCGCCGAATGGTTCAGCATGTAGCCGCGCGCGGGCGGCCACGCGGACAAGTCAACACTCACGACATCGTTGCCGCAGGATCAGCGGGATCCGCCGAGGCCTCCTCGGGGTCGGCGGCGGCAGACGCTGCAATGCCGAGCGCGCTTCGGATCTTTGCCAGATCTCGATACCGGCTCGCAATGTCGTCCCTCGGCGCGGCTGTGCGCAGGTCCTTCAGCTTTTCGAGAGCCCGCATCAGCACCTCGAGCGGCGGACCGCTGGCGGTAATGTGCTTCAAGTGCTGCTCTGGCAGCGACTCCGACGGACGCTGGATAAACCGATGCACCAGCTGGTTGTGGTGCTGTGAAGCGGTCTTGCCGTGAGCCTCGCAAACCTCCAGCAACAGCCTGGCGTTGTGTTCAAAATCTCGCCCTCGATCACTTTCGTCAAGCGCCGACAGCGTCTGATCCAGCAGACTGCGGCGACGCATGCAGTCCCGGAGTCGAGCCTGATCTTCTGGCATCATGTAGAGAAATTTGTCGACCAGCAGCTGTGAGTAGGAGGGGTCTTCCGCCTGGCATAAACCGAGCAGCAGATCGATTTCGTTGATACCGGCAAAGTCGCCGGCGTTGGCGCCCCGATACTCGCTGCGACCTACCCGATAAGGCTTGTAGTAGGGCCGTACGGAATAGAAGAAACGGTCGGTGTCGAGCTGCGCAAACAGCTTCTCGTTATAGTGCGCGACGTCCGTCAACGCGTCCTTGGCTGCCTTCAGCAAATCCCCCGTGACCGGGTGCGTGATACCGAGCGGAACCGTCCGAACCAGGGCGTCGGCCGCGCGCTTGTAAGCGAAGATGCCGCGTGTGTTGTAGTCGAGAAATAGAAACTCGTCTTTGAGGCTGGTGAAGCTCCGGTACTGACCGTTCACGGCCATGTTGTGGGTCGAGAGGTGACTGGTGGCGAAACGTGGCGCAACGCCCAGCGAAGCACCGATGTGCATGGCCAGCCCCGAGGCCTCAACCAGCGGCGAGGTGGTCTCCCGCGAGGGCTCCGTCAGCTCGTGCCGCCGGCAGGCGCCCATATACAGACCGACGTTGCCCAGGAGCTCGAAGGCCGGCTCAAAGCCCTCGTCGGTATTGCCCTCGCGATGGAGCTGGGCGATCAGCGCCCGCCCTTCATCGTGCAGCGTCTGCCGAAGATCGTGCCCCGCCTGAGACAGGTCCGACCGATCTTCCTGCGCAAAATAGAGCTCTTCCAGCTCGGTATTGAGCTGGATAAAGCTGCTGCGGATCCATCGATCGAAACTCCGGGCATTAGCGCTCATCGTGGCGGGTCCTGAGTACGGTGACCCGCCATGATAGCGCTAATGCCTACGGGGGTTGAAGCGACCTGGTCGCGCCTCTCCGCGCAGGCGAAACAGGCCAAACCAGAGCAGCAGGAGGCTCAGCACCAGCAGTCCCGCAGCACCCGTAACCGGTACCGGCAGCGGGTTAAGATCGAAGATGACAACCGTTGGATCGGAGTCATCGTCGGGGCCGTTTCCGTCCGGGTCCGGGTCTACGCCATCCTGCGAAACGTCGGTGACGTCGCGCCCACCGCCATTGCCGCTGGCCGTTGCGCTGTTGAAATACGGCGGACTGGTGGTGCGGGAGAATACCAGCACGCTCAGCTCGATGACGCCCAGCTCGCCGATCGCCAGTGAATCTGTGCCGAGAAGCATATTGGTGTCGGCTGCCCCGTCATAGGCCATGTTCACGCTCAGGGTCGGAGACTGGATGTCGCTGACCTCAAAGCTTGCTGGCGCGGGATAGGTCAGCGTCAGGTCATCCACCACCTGCACGCCATCAAGCTGCACCTGGCCGGAGTTTTCCAGCCGGAATCGATAGGACACAAGCGCGCTGCCGCCCGGCAGTCCGTTCCCCTGGGTGGACAGCTGCACGCCGGCGAGCTCTTTGGCGAGGCCAATCTCCGCTAGACCCGCCCCACCGAGCGGCACTTCCGTTGGATCGTCATTGTCCGGAGTGTCCGGATCGTCGGAGTCCACCGGGCCCGTCTCATCGGAAGTCAGCAGCGCCTGGTTGATGAGCGACACGACGTCCAGCGGCAGCGGGTCGTTGACCCGAACTTGGTACGCGATGGTGACCTCCCCGCCGGCAGCGAGCGCCGCGATGGTGACCTCAACGCTGAGCTCGCCGGCACCGTTGCCGGCCACCACCGTGCCGCTGCTGGTCTGTACGGAACCGTTGATCAGCAGCCCGTTGCTGTCGGGGGTATCGGTCAGACGCAGATTGTTGGCAGTGCCGTTGCCCACGTTCTGAATCGTGAGCAGGTAGTCCACCCGGTCTCCGCCGGAAATGAAGCCATCGGCGTCCTCGTCAAACGTATTGATAACCGCCTTGCTCAGCTCCAGGATCGGGTCAGCGTCGATCGGGGTTCCGGTTGGGTCGTCGTCGACCGGCGTGTCGGGATCATCCGTGGGCTCGTCAGGCAGACCATTACCGCTGACCAGTCCCTGGTTAAACACCTGTGTCGCATTGTTGGTGACCGGGTCGTTGATCGTGACGTCGAAGGTAACCGTCAATGATGCCCCGCCGGCCAGCGTGCCGATCGTGACCAGCACATCGCTGTCGGCGGGCGCATTGCCCCGCACAACCGCGCCGATCGTGCTGGCGACGGAGCCCACGACCAGCGTCGTGTTGGCATCTGGGACGTCGGTGAACTGCAGCCCGGCCGCCGCCACGTTACCGGCGTTCAGGATAGTGATCACGTAGGTCAGGGTGTCACCAGGGGACGCTACGCCGTTGCCGTCCGCGTCATTAGTCAGCAAGTCGGTCTTGCTCGCCTCGATCCTTGGGCTGGCGTCGATCGGCGTTTCGGTCTCGTCATCATCGTCAGGCGTGTCGGGGTCGTCCGACGGTTCAACAGGTGCGTTGGTGCTGAACACCACCGCCTGGTTTGTCACTTCCGTGACGCCGGCCGGCAGCGGGTTGTTGATCGTGACGTCGAAGGACAGCGTCACGCTGTTGCCGCCCGCGATGTCGCCAAAGTCCGCCGCTACGTCCCGATCGCCTGCGGTATTGCCCTGGGTCACCGTCCCCTGTGACAGCTGGACCGAACCAACCACCAGCGTTACGTTCGGATCGAGGTTGTCGTTCAGGAAGCTGCTGACCGCCGCCTGGTTGCCGTTGTTGTTGACGGTCACCAGATACGTCAACACGTCTCCGGGCGAGGGCGTGCCGCTGCCGTCGGTATCGGTGCGCAGCACGTCGGTTTTGATCACCTCCAGGTCCGGCGCGGCGGTCAGGGGCACTTCGGTTTCGTCATCGTCCTGAGGATCGTCCGGGTCGTCCGTCGGTTCTGTCGGCAGCTCGTTGCTGTTCACCAGACCCTGGTTTACCAGCTCGGAAACGCCCGCCGGGATCGGATTGGCCACCAGCGTCTGATAGCTCAGCGCAACGCTGGCGCCCCCGCTGATGGTCCCGACTTCCACGCTGATCGTGGTGTCACCCGGACCGTTGCCGAGCAGCACCGTTCCCTGCCCCGCAACCACGCTGCCGTTGACGAGCGTGGAGTTCGGATCAGGTATATCGGTATAGCTCACACCCGTTGCGGCGCCGTTACCGAGGTTATCGATCACCACGATGTACAGCAGCGTGTCACCCGGGCTGACCTGCCCATTACCATCCGCGTCGAGCTGCAGCGCAACCGCCTTGCTGGCTTCGAGCACCGGCGCGGCCGTGACCGGCGTTGTGGTCGGGTCGTCATCGTCGGGGCGATCCGGATCATCGGTCCGTTCGATCGGCTGCTGGTCGGAGCTGACCGTTCCCTGGTTGCTCAGCACGGTCACGCCGGCGGGCAGTGGATTGTTGATGGTCACATCGAACGTGACCACGGCGCTGCCGCCGCCGGCGATGGCGCCGATGGCAACCTCCACCGCCTGGTCTGCCGCACCGTTACCCAAGGTCACCGCACCGGCGCTGGTCGTCACGCTGCCACTCACCAGGGTCGTGTTGGGATCAGGCTGATCGCTCAGCACCACGCCGGTAGCGCCAGCGTTCCCGCCGTTGCTGATGGTGATTCGGTAGCGGAGCGTGTCACCCGGCGAGGCGACGCCGTCGCCGTCGGCGTCAAGCAGCAGAGAGTCGCTCTTAAACGCCTCCAGCTGAGGTGCGGCGTTCAGCGGCACCACGGTTTCATCATCATCCGGCGGGCCGTCGAGGTCGTTCGACGGTTCGGCCGGCAGCCCGTCAGCGGTTACAAAAGCCTGATTCACCAGTTGTGAAACGCCGGCTTGCAGCGGGCTTGGGACCTGCACCTGGTAACCCACGGTCACGCTGGCACCACCACCCGGCAGCGTCCCCACGTCCACCGCTATCGAGGTGTCACCCGGCGTGTTGCCTAGCGTAACGACTCCCACCGAGGCGATCACGCTGCCGGCGACAAACTGACCGTTCGGGTCGGGCGTATCCGTGATCACCACTCCGGTGGCGGCCGCGTTACCGATATTGACGGCCGTCAGGGTGTAGCTGAGCGTGTCACCGGGGGAGGGAAGACCGTCAGCGTCCGCATCGATCAGCACCGCGGCCGATTTATCCAGCTCGACGATCGGCGTCACGGCGACCGGTGTCGGCGTTGGGTCATCTTCCGGCCCGAGGTCCGGGTCATCCGTCGGCTCATCCGGAAGCTGGTCGCTGCTGACAAAGCCCTGGTTGACCACCTGCGTTACGCCCGCCGGGAGCGGGCTGTTGATCGTGACGTCAAACGTCAGCGTTACCTCACCGCCGCCAGCCAGATCGCCGACGGCAACGGTGACCGCGCTGTCTCCGGCGGTGTTGCCGCTGAGTACGGTGCCCAGTGTCGTAACAACACTGCCCACAACCAGCGTGGTGTTCACATCCGGCGTGTCCTCAAAGGTCAGATTGGTCAGCCCCACATTGCCGGCGTTTTGAACCAGGACCGTATACCGGAGCACGTCCCCGGGTGACGGGAGCCCGTCACCGTCGTTATCGAGCCGCAGCGCGTCACGCTTGAACGCCTCCAGCTGCGGGTCAGAGGTGACGGGCGTTGTGGTCGGATCATCGTCCGGCGGCGTGTCCGGGTCGTCCGTATCGAGCGGCGGCAGCTCAGCGCTGGTGATCACCGCTTGGTTGTCCACCTGGGTCACCCCGGCAGGCAGCGGATTATCGATCACCACCTCAAAAGCGATTTCTGCGGTCTCACCGCCGCCGGGGATAACGCCGACATCCACCTGCACGTTAACGTCACCCGCGCTGTTGCCCTGAACCACCGACCCTCGGGTGGTGGCCACCGAGCCGACAACCAGCCCAACGTTCGGATCCAAGTTGTCATTCACAAACGTTGTGGTGGCGGCCTGATTGCCGCTGTTGACGATGACGATCTGGTACAGCAGCGTATCGCCGGGTGAAGGTGTACCGTTGCCGTCTGCATCGACCAGCAGCGTGTCGCGCTTGCTGGCGCTGAGCACTGGGGTGGCCGTCAGCGGCACGTCCGTAGGTTCGTCGTCGTCCGGCACATCAGGATCATCCGTCGGCTCGTCGGGCACCTCGTTGCTGCTCACCACCCCCTGATTGCGCAGCCGGGTCACGCCGGCGGCGAGCGGATCGTTCACGAGCACGTCATAGCTGATCGAGCGACTCGCGCCACCCCCGGGCAGCGTGGTGATGTCCACCCTGATGGTGGTGTCGCCCGCCGTGTTGCCGAGCAGCACCGTGCCAAGCGGCGCAACCGCTACGGAACCGACGACCAGCGTGCTGTTGGCATCGGGCGTGTCGTTGAACACCACGCCGGTGGCCGCCGAGTTGCCGGAGTTGATGATGTTGACGGTGTAGCGGATGGTGTCACCCGGCGAGGCCAGGCCGTCACCGTCAGCGTCGTTGAGGAGCTGATCAGACTTGTCTGCCTCGATCACCGGAACCGCCGTCAGCGGGGTTTCCGTGGGATCGTCACCGTCCGGCGTATCCGGATCGTCCGTTGGGTTGGTCGGCGTTTCGTTGCTGCTTACCAGACCCTGGTTGGCCACTCGGGTGACGCCTGCCGGCAGCGGGTTAGCCACGAGAACCTCGAAGCTGATGACCGCCAGCCCGCCGTTGCCCGGCAGGTTGCCCACGGCCACGGTGACCGGTGCCACACCGGCGTTGCCGCCGGTTACCACGCCGCGCGTGGTGCTGACGCTCCCCGGCACCAGCATGGTGTTGGCATCCGGCGTGTCGGTGAACAGCACGCCGCTCGCCGCCTGGTTGCCGCTGTTGCGGATGGTGACCGTATAGGCCAGCACGTCGCCGGGGGACGGCACGCCGTCACCGTCGTTGTCACCGACCAGCGTATCGAGCTTGGTGCTGTCGAGCACCGGCGCTGCGAGCAGCGGCGTGATGTTGGGGTCGTCATCCGGCGCCGTGTCCGGATCGTCGGTCGGCTCAGACGGCAGTTCGTTAGAGTCAACGCGCCCCTGGTTCACCAGCTGCGTCACGCCGGCCGGCAGCGGGCTGTTGATCGTGACGTCGAAGCTGATGCCGACGCTGCCGCCCTGCCCCGCGAGGATCCCGATATCCACGACCACTGGCGGCAGGCCGGCGTTTCCGTCGGTGATGATGCCCTGGCTCGTGGTCACCGAACCCGGCACCAGCGTCGTATTGGGGTCCGGCGTGTCCACAAACATCACGCCCGATGCGTCCTGGTTGCCGCTGTTGTCAACCCGAACCACGTAGCGCAGCGTGTCGCCCGGCGACGGCAGGCCGTCGAAATCGGCGTCGACAAGCAGGCTCGCACTCTTGAAGGCCTCAATGATCGGTTCAGCGATCAGCGGCGTCACGGTGGGATCATCGTCGGGCGCTGTGTCCGGATCGTCCGTGAGATCGGGCGGCAGCTCGTTGGAGGTGACCCGTCCCTGGTTCGCAACTTCCGTCACCCCGTCAGCCAGCGGGTTGTCTACCAGCACGTCAAAGGTGATCGTAACCGTTCCGCCACTGCCGGGTATCGCTCCTACCTCGACCAACACCGGCGGCGTGCCCGCGTTTCCGCCAAGCACCGCGCCGGCTGAGGTGGTGACCGATCCAGGCACCAGCGTTGTATTGGCGTCGGGCGTATCGGTGAACTGAACGCCGGTGGCTTCACCGTTGCCGGTGTTGGTGATCTGCACCGTGTAGCGCAGCGTGTCGCCCGGCGACGGTGTGCCGGTCGCGTCTGCATCGATCAGCAGCGAGTCCGCCTTGGTGCTCGCCAGCACCGGATCGGCGTTTACCGGCAGCGCGGTGGGATCGTCGGGTCCCGGCGGACCCGGATCGTCGGTCAGCACGTCGGGGATCTCATTGCTGGACACCAGGCCCTGGTTAACCAGCTGGCTCACCCCGGAAGCCAGCGGCGCATTCACCGTCACGCGGTAAGTGACCGTTGCAGCGCCCCCGCTGCCGGCAATTGCACCCACCGCCACGACCACAGGCGGCACGCCGGCATTGCCGTCGATGACAACGCCGGCGCTTGTCGCTACCGACCCGGCGACCAGCGTCGTATTGCTATCCGGCGTGTCTTCGAACACCACGCCGGTGGCCGCAAGCCCGCCGCTGTTGGTAATGACGATCGTGTATTCGAGGACGTCCCCGGGCGAGATGTCGCCGGAGCCGTCCTGATCGTTGAACAGCGCGCCGCTCTTGCTGGCGGCGAGCTCCGGCAGCGATAGATTCTCTGTGTCGCTGGCGGTATCCGTGCGATCCTCGTCGGGTGCGTCCGGCATGCTGGTGCCGCTGACCGTGGCAACGTTCACCACCGGCAATGGCGGCAGCGGGTCAGCGAACATCACTCGAACCGTAAACGACAGCGTCTCGCCCACTTCCAGCGAGGTCTCCGGCGTGCTGCCCACAGGATCGCTGACAATCCGAACCGTCGACTGCCCGGCAGCCGGCGTGTCGGTCAGCACCTGGCCGGTGAAGCCAGCAGGAATCGTATCGATGACGAGGGTCGCCAGATCCCAGCTTGCGCCGCTGAACACGTCGTCGAGCTGCAGGTCGTAAGCCGGCGCGCTGCCGGTATTGCTGACGTCGAACTGCAGGGTTGCCACCAGCTGATCAACGCCGGCCAGCGACTTGTCCACCGCCAGCTCCGGAGACACCACGTCCACGTCCGCCGTAGCGGAATCGATGACCGTACCGGTGGGCCCCTCAAACTGCAGCGTCGCGGTATTGGTCAGAACGTCACCCGCCTCGTTGCTGTCCGGATCCGCCGGCGAGCTGGGGCCGAGATTGACGACCACGCCGCAGACCTGAACGGTGAGCTGATCCTCTGGGGTGACCACGTTGTCCGTGGTCGGATTGATCACGTCACCAAGATTGAAAGTGGCGGTATCTTCACCGGCGGGCGCCAGATCATCGGTGATCACAGCGTCGAACCCGTTGGTCACCCCGAGCATGCCCGAGGCAAAGACGTTGGCGCTGGTGATTCGCAGCACGCCGCTGGCGCCGTTGGCGCTGCCCGACGGTACCGTGTCGCTGATCACCACCTGCTGGGTCAGCCCCTCTGGGAAGGTCACGGTGCTGTGGTAGCAGACCTCCTCCCCGATGGTGACGTCAACCAGGAATGGATCAAAAGCGTCTTGGCCGGTGTCAGGATTGCTGGTCGAAAACACCTGCTTCTCGATGCTGGGCTGCGCGACCGTAAACTGGCCGGTATCCGCATCGGTGCCACCGCCATTGTCGTCACCCGTACCGCCCGGCGTTGAGTCCCACTGCAGCGTTGCGTCGTTGCGATAGCTGTCGCCCGACACCACGGCGGGGTCGACGGTGACCTCGTAGGAGATGGTGCAGACATCACCCAGAACCAGCTGGGTGATGGTGAAGACCACCGCTGGATCACCGCTGCCGTCGGCAACAAAACCCTGGCATTCGGGGGAAGCGCTGAAATTGGTCGGCAGACCCGAACCCAGCGGATCGGGCAGCTGGTCATCGATATCCAGGTCATAGGCGACCGCCTTCGATTCGCCGCGATGCGAGATTTCAAGCGTAAACGTCAGCGTGTCGCTGCCGCTGACCTCAACGAGCGTATCCGGCGTCTTGTCGATCTGCAGCAGCGGCTGAACCAGATCCACGTCAACCGAGTCGGTCAGGGGCGGCTGCGGCGCGCCGCCGATCTGAAAGTCGAGGCTCGCCTGGTTGCGCGCGTTGTCCGTATCCGGATTGGTGGGCAGGTTACGCACCCGCGCCACCACGGTGAATTCGATCTGATCATCCGCGGGCAGGTTGGCGTCGGTGGTCGCGTTCACCACGTCCCCGAGGTCCCACAGGAAAAAGTCGACGCTGCCGTCCAGCGGCGGGCCGTCGGTCAACAGGTCGGGCGCTGCCCCGACGGTCAGACCGCTGCCGACCGTGATGTCAGCCCCAATGCGAGTCAGGGTGGCCGACACCAGCTCAAAGGATGCAGCCGGCAGGTTGCCGGGGAACGGGAGCTGATCGCTGACCACCGCGTCTTCGAGCGTCCCGTTGGGCAGGTCCAGCAGCACCCGGTAGGTGACCTCCTCGCCGATCGTCAGGTCGGGCTCGGGGCCAAGAAAGCCGTCTGCGTCTGGCGTGTTGCCGTCGCTGGACGAAACGAACTGCTTTTCGAGACCGGGGCCGGAGATGTCCACCACAAACTGCGCCTGGTCATCGTAGCTGCGGCGGTCTTCGTCAGCGTCCAGCGCATCGGTGCTGAAATAGGTCAGGCTGGCCACGTTCATCACCATGTCGCCGAGGGCTGCCGCCACGTTGATCTCGGCCTGATAGGTGAAGCGGCAGACGTCCGGCAGCGGCAGGCGATCAACGCCGATACGCAGGCCCAGGCCGGTGGGATCACTGTCGTCCAGTAGGTCCGGCGCCAGGCTGCAGGATTGACCTGCCGGCGCGCCGGCCGCGACGAGTGTGCCCGGCAAGTAGGTCAGTTCTGGCGGCAGCTGGTCTGCCAAAAGAACGTCTACCGCCGCGGCGCCGGACGTGCCGGCATGGCCAACATCCAGCGTGAAGGTGATGACGTCACCGGCATCACCCGAAGTCGCCGAGCCGCTCTTCGCCAGGGTCAGCGAAGGCTCCACCAGCTCAACGTCCGCCGATGCGGTGACGTCGGCGAAGGTATCGGAGGAGACGACCAAATTGTTGCGCACAGGCAGTCCGGTGACCGCGTTGCCGACGATGTCGGCCACCCGGGCCCGGACCTGGAAACTGATCTGGTTGTCCGCCGCAACCGTTCCCAGCGTGTCGTTGGCATTCACCAGGTTGCCAAAGTCCAGCAGCAGCTGATTGTTCAGTCCGTCTGAGTTGGTGTCATTGATGGTGACCAGGGGCGGATCGTTGTCGACGGTAATCTCTGCGCCGATGGTGACGGCCGAGACCGAGAGCAGCTCCAACACCGTCGGGGCGATGGGCAGCTCGTCGCTGACCACGACGTTGCTGGCCGAGCCGTCAGGTATCGTAACCGTCAGGTCATAGGTGATGACTTCACCGATCGTGACGTCCGGCGTACCCGGATCAAAGGCGGTATCGCCGGGCGTCTCGGTTCGGTCCGCAACTGCTTTGGTAGCCATCACCGGCGCTACGGTAAATACCGCGGTGGCCTGCGCGTCGTAGTCGTCCGCGCCGCCCTGCCCGTCACCGATACCCGCGGCGCCGGTGCGCTCGGAATCAAACTCGTCGATGAACGGCGACAGGTCAAGGTTATCGCCAGGCAGCGAGGTCCACTCGCTGCTGGCCACGTTTTGAATATTGGTGCCGATGGGCGTGGCTGCGTCGACCTCCACGTCAAACACAATCTGACAGCTCTGCCCCTTGGTAAAGGTGTCCCAGCTCGCGCTGATGACGCCCGCGTTTTCCGTCGGCCCCACCTCGGGCGTATCGCCGCAGGCTTGCAGGGTCGGGCCGGTCACCAGCGTTAGGAACGGCGGGATGGCGTCGCTCAGCTCGACGTCGAACGCGTCAGGCCGGTTGGCGCCGCCGGTCACCGCCACGGTGATGACAACCTGGGTCACCTGCCCGGAGTCGCCGGTGGTTGGACTGAAGGTCTTGGCCATCGATATGGCCGGCTCGCGCACGGTCACGTTGGCCGCGCTGTCGCTGGCGAGCGTCGAACCACCCTGGCGCCACTGGGCGCTGTTGTTACGGCCGTTGCCGTTGTTGACGTTGGTGGCGTTGAGGACCAGCACCTCGTAATCGATCACAATATCGATGCTGCCGGCGCCGCTGCTGCTGGGCACCACCACCGTGCCGAAATCAAAGTCGGCCCGCCGGGCCACGTCCCGGGCGTTGCCGCCGTTGCTGGTGATGAACGGGTTACTCGCCGCCGCGCTGACGTTACCGATGTTGCTGCAGGTCGCATCCAGCGCCACGCCGTTGCCCGGCGTTACGCTGGCACCGCCGAGATTGACAGACGTGCAGTCGGCAAACGCCAGGCCACCATCAAGGATGTCCCGAAGGATGATATTGCTGGAGGTGCCTTCCGGCAGCGTCACCGTTGTTCGATAGCGGACCAGGGAACCGACCACCACCTCGTTCTCCGTTCCGTCACCATCCAGCCCCAGGGCGGCCTCGGTGGGGCTCACGTTGACGAGCTGCTTGCTGACCGCAACGTCGGTGATCGACGCCGCGGCATCGTCGGTGACCTCGGGGAATCGGTCGCCGGACCCGTCACCCGGTGCCCACGTCACGCCGCTTTCGTTGGTCAACGTGCTGCCGGGCTCCACGCTGTCGGGCAGCGTACAGCTCACTTCGATCAAAATTCGGCTGTTGCCGTTGGGGTCGCTGGCCGGCGCGAGGGCCGCCCCGGCGTTAGACGCGGTGTTGGTGCCGTCGTCATCGAAGGTAATGCCAGCGCCGAAGAGGTCGCCGGTGAAGTTGACGTAGCGTGTATCGCCCCCGTCGATGGTGCCGGCCGTGCTGCCGTTGTCGATCACCACCCGCGGCTGACCGTCGTCGGTGATCGCGCACGACTGGAGCGTACCACCGGCGCTGTCGTCGGTGGCGGTGACGTCGAAGGCGCTGCCGCTGCCGGTGTTTTCGAGCGTGATCAGGTAGGTGAGCACGTCACCCGCGTCAGCGCTGCTGATGTCCCCACCGGCAATCGTGCCCTGGGAGGCGGCGTTGCTGCTGGCAATAATCTGTTTGTCGAGCGTGAGGGCGGGCGCCCCGACAACAAACAGCGCACCCGTATCGGCGGTTGCGGACGCCTGGTTGCCGTCGCCGTCAACGTTAAGAATGTTGCTGAGGCTCAACCCGTCAGCAAACGCTGAAGGCTGTACCGTCATCGCGATATCCAGCTCCAGCACAACGGGCGCGACCGGTTCAGACACCTCGTCCCAGGTGATCACCCAGGAGTTAGGGGCATCGGGAGACGGCACCGTGCCCCCACCAGAGTCGGCGGTAATGCTGCCGACGCCGATCGGGGTACCGCCGCCGTTGACCAGCGTGTGATTGGGGCCGTACGCGATCGTGGTGCCGTTGACCGTCGGATTCACGCCGTACTGCTCCGCATCAAAGATGGGTATCGGCCAGAAGTCGGTCCAGACCAGGTTGACGATATCCGCCGCGTTCAGCGTCATCGTGAGGCGATAGACGACGTCTTCTCCCACCTGGTAGCTCACCCCGTTGGCCGGGGTGCTGACGACCTGCTTGGTGAGATCCAGCCCGGCGACGCTGACGCCGGCCGCCGAACCCTCGGCGCAGCCAGGCACCGCAGGACCGCCGCCGGGTGACTGCACCGAATAGGTGGTGTCGACGTTATTTGGCAGGCCGTCACCAATCCGAAGCGGCACGGGCGTACCCGGCGTCGAACCGAAACGAGATACGTAAGTCTGCTCCACCTGCGCGGTGTATGTCAGCGACCCGGTGGTGCCGGAACCGGCGCCCTGATCCCCCGTCAAAGGCAGCAGCGGCACGGTCAGACTGGCAAAATCCAGCGTGATGACCGTTTCGGTGCCGTTGACACCGGTCTGCGTGGTGACCAGAAAATCGGCGCCGCTGGTCAGCCCCACACCGTTCAGCACCAGCGAGCCGGTATCGAGCGTCAGTCCGTCGGGCACGGAGTCCACCAGCACCAGCTCGGTCAGTTCAGCAAAGTCGGAAACCTGGTAGTTGATGGTGTAGCTGACCGTCTGACCGGGCGCAATGGTGCCGGGGCTCGCAGCCTTTTGCACCGAAAAGTGTTTGGCCACCAGCGAGTCGTCACTCTGCGTCGCGGCCGGCGAAAAGATCGGGTTACCGAGGTAGTCGGCCAGCAGGCTGGCGGTGTTGGCCGGAATGGGAAGGTCCATGCACATGGTCTCGTCCAGCACGTCCGGAATCACCACCGGGATGGTGACGGTCACGTCGTCCCCGGCCGCGGTGCCGATAATCGGGCCCGCACAGTCGACGGTCACGGTCCCGCCGCTGCCGATCGCCGGCTGAGTCACGGCGCAGTCAGCGTTGGTAAGGCCGGACCCGCCGCCCACCTGAGCAACACCGCCGTTGCTGTCCGCGATGATCAGCGGCGCGGGCAGCGGATCGTCGAGATCCAGATTGGTGAGCGACTGCCCGTCAGCGATATCCACGGTTAGAACAAAAACAAACGGAAAACCTGGGGGTGGCTCCGCCTCGAGAAAATCGCTGGCTTTGCTGGCAAAGCGGGCGACGGTCAGCGTGCTGACGTCGGTCTGAGGCGCGCCGATGATGGGCGTGGTCCCCGTCGCCGAATCGCCAAAGCGAAAGACCGGGGTGCTCGTAATCGGATAACTCTGTCCAACCACCGCGTTCGGCGAACCGGCCGGATCGTCGCTTTGGAGACAAATGGTGAGCGAGATGGCCGGCCCACCTGCCGTCAGGGATCCCACCGGCGGAACGATGGCCACAAAGGTGCCATCGGGGGGGCCGCTGATCGGCTGATTGATGATGGGGTCGGTGGCGTTGCCCGCGCCGTCGAAAGGAACAACCGTGGCGGCGACACCCAGCGGGGTGACCTCAGCCGAATTGAAGTTGATGCCCGGCGGCAGGCTCAGCTGCAGGTAGGGACCAAAACCCGTTGCACCGCCCGTATTGCTGAGCGTCTGGGTATAGCAGAACTCTTCGTTGATAAACGGGTCGGCGGGAGGCCCACCGGCAATCGACAACACCTGACCGTAGCCGGGCAACGTCCAAAGCAACGCCCCCAGCAGCCAAATCCTTTGCAGCATGTGGTGTTTGTCTCCCTGAGCTGTGTGTCCCCGTGCCCCGTAACCCAACCAGCGGCAGCAGAATTATGACCCAACCGCTACCGGCGACCCCAACCGCCCGTACAGTTGTTCACATCTTGGGGGCCGACATTACCACGCCAGGGTCCAGGGAAAATAGCCAGAAAACCTTCGGCGTCAGGAGACTAAGATCTCTTTGAGCAGCTTTTTCGCCCGGGTCCAGTCGCGCTGGACGGTACTCCTGGAGCAGCCCAACGCCTCCGCCGTCTCGTCTTCGGTCAGCCCGGCAAAAAACCGGCACTCCACGAGCTGGACGAGGCTTTCGTTTTCGGCCCGCAGTACCTCAAGCGCGTCCTCCAGCTCGAGCAGCATGCCCGCCTGCTCCTGACCGCTGAGCTTGTCGTCGTCCCAGGTCGTGCGGTGTTCCGACCCCTGGCGCTTGAGAGCAAGCCGTTCCCGTGCTCGATCGACGCAGATCCGGCGCATCGCCCGGGCGATCAGCCGAAAGAAATGCTGCCGGTCGTTGAAGTCACCTTCCGCACTGTTCATCAGGCGCAGGTAAGCCTCGTGCACCAAGGCCGTGGCGCTCAAAGTTTGCTCCGAGCGCTCGCCCCGCAGCTGACGACCAGCCAGGCGCCTCAGGTCCGCGTAGACCATCCCGAGCAGCGCTTCCATCGCGTCGGCGTCTCCGCCGCGGCTGGCAAAAAGCAGCTGGGTGATCTCCGCTGTCGGCCGATCGGTCACGGACCGCACAATGCCCGCTGACGGCGGCTCTCCCGGAGCTCCGGGTGATCGGTCGGGTAGTGTGAACTCCCGATCGAGATCGAGAGGTCGTAGTACTCAAGCGCCGCGCTGCAGTCGCCGGACAGCCGCAGCGCGGTTGCGAGATTGTGCGCCACCAGCGCGACTCTCGGGTGCAATTCCCCGAGATCGTTCTGATAGGCGACCAAAGCGGTTCGGTACTGTTCACCAGCATCGGTGAACGACTCTCTGGCCATGAGCACGTTGCCCAGCGTGGTGCTGGCGGTGGCCAGCAGCTGCGGGTTATCGCTGCCGGTCCGGAGCAGCTCCACCGCGCTACGGGCATGCTTTTCGCCCTCGCCAAGCTTGCCGGAAAGGCGCAGCGTGTCCGCCAGGTTGCTCAGGGTCATCGCCCGTCGAACGGCGTTATCACCTTCCAGGTCCCCAAGCGCATTCAGCGAACGATCGAACGCCTCGACCGCCTCCTGCAGCTTGCCGCTGTCCGTCAGGATCAAGCCCTGCTGGCTGTAGGCCTGCGCCCGCTGGCGGGCGTGCGCTGCGGTTGCCGGCAGCAGCGACAGCGCGCGGGCCATATGATCGCGGGCCACGTCGATGTTGGCCGCCCGCCGCTCGGCTAGCGCCAGCCGCTGGAGGGTGAGGGCGAGCACCTCCGGTGGCACATCGTCTTCCTGCTCAAGCTGCGTCAGGGCGGCCTTGAGCTCCTCAAGCCCGGCACCCAGGTTGCCGTCGCGATAGCGCGCGTAACCCAGCAGGCTCAGGAACTCAGCATAGCGAGAGGGAGGCTCAGGCAGGACGGCCAGCTCGTTGACCAGCGGCTCGACCAGCCGAATCACCTGTTTGAATTCGCCCGCGTCCAGCAGCGCCCGTCCACTCTGAATCACCATGTCACGCTGTAGCGCAGGCGAGCTACGGGTGGCGCTGGCCAGCTTTTCAAAGTTGCCGCTGGAGATAACGTCGTTCAGCGGGTCGGAGCCGCCTTGTTCGAGGGGGTCCATATTTTCGAGGATTTCGGTGACCACCTCACCCAGAGCGGCCGCATCCTGGCCTCTCTGCTTGACCTCTGCCTGCTGTTCCTCGATCTGGCGCCAGACCAGGCCGCCGGCCACCAGCGCCACAACGATGATCGCAGCCGCCGCGCTGAGCTCCATGCGTCGCCGTTCCGCGACCTTTTTCAGGCGGTAACCCGTTTCGGTCGCTCGACTCGGCAGCATCTCACCCTCGGCCAGGGCCTCCAGGTCCAAACCCAGCTCGTCGGCCGAGGCGTAGCGTTGCTTAGGCTCAACGTTTAGACACCGGGTGAGGATATGCATCAGGTCAGCCCGGACCCGGCTCGGCAGACCGTCCACCAAATCGGCCGCCAGCCTCGGACTCGCCATCTGGCGCCGAACCTCATCCAGCCTCGCCTCGCTACGCGCGACCAGCGGATGGCGGCCCGTCAGCACACGAGCGGTGAGTATGCCCAGCTGGAAAACGTCGGTTGCCGGAGTGACAGTCGTTTGAGCAAACTGCTCGGGCGCTGCGTAGAGGGGCGTTAGAAGATGTTCACCCTCGTCCTCGGCGTCAGCGATGCCTGAGATGCCGAAGTCCAGCAGCTTCGGCTCCGCGGCCTCGTTGATCAGGACGTTTCCCGGCTTGAGGTCCTGATGAACAACCCCGAGCTGGTGTGCGTGCTCCACCGCTGAGGACACCTTGGCTAGCAGCTTGATGCGCAGAGCCAACGCCGGCTGGTGGGTGTCGCAATAGTGATCGATCGCCTGGCCGGCCACGAGCTCCATCACCAGATACGGCCGCTCGCCAAACACCCCGCCGTCGATAATGCGGGCGATGCCCGGATGGTCCAGGTCAGCCAGGATCTGGCGCTCTCGGAGAAATCGCTGCCGGTGAGCGTCACCGACGAGCGCCGCACTCATCACCTTGACGGCGACCTGCTGCTCGAACTGATCCGTCCGCCGAGCACGATAAACGCTGGACATGCCGCCGACCCCGATCCGTTCCAGCAGCTCAAAAGCACCCAGCGTCTGCCCGGACCAGTCTTCGTCGGCATCCTCGACATCACCGAGCAGACCACCACCGGTGACGAGGAGTTGATCCCATTTATCCGAAGCATCATTCACAGCGCAATGTTACCGCAGGACCGCCGACGGTATCCGTCGAGCGCTAGTGTCCTGTTTGGCAAGTTCGTTGTATTTCAGCGCGTGTCCACAAGGCCCTGGAGTCAGTGGTCCGTGCGGTGTGGCTGTGGCTTCAGCGAGCGTGTCAGGCGTCAGGCCAAGGCGATTCGTCGCGGTCATAGCCCTGGCTATGGCCGCGGCGGATCAACACCGGCATGGCGCCTGACACGCTCGCCCTGCGGGTCCACCGCTGGGCCCGCCTGGCCGC
>JBCCCR010000046.1 GCA_039033415.1 Pseudomonadota bacterium
CGTTGCGTTTCAGAGCCCCGTTGGGCGCCAAGAACAAGGCGCATCGCGCCGGCAATGGCCGTAGCCCTTGGCAAGCGATGCAACGCGGTTATTGGCGCCCAAGGGGGCTCCCTTCGGGCGCGTCCCACAAGGCCTGGAGCGGCGTTGCGAACCTTGGCCAGGGAACCACCCTGGCCGGCGGCTCGCGCCTAACTCCAGGGCCTTGTGGACACGCGCTGAAATACAACGAACTTTCCAAACAGGACACTTGCCGGTTGTCAGATTGATCCGGGCCCGCCGTCAAGCGGGCCTTTTTTGTCGGGAGCGGACCTGGCGATCCACGTCATCACCGGTCGCCGAACGCCATGGCCCGAGGGGCCTTCAGGGAGCAGCAACATGCGCAGCCACTACTGCGGCGAGATAAACGAACAGCACGGCGACGCTGAAGTCACGCTGTGCGGCTGGGCCGACACCCGCCGCGATCACGGCGGCATTATTTTTGTCGACCTGCGGGACCACACCGGCAAAGTGCAGGTGGTGATCAACCCCGAGGACACAACGGCGTTTGCGGCGGCTCACCAGATTCGCAACGAGTTCTGCCTGAAGATCAGCGGGCGCATCCGCCTGCGGCCTGAGGGGATGATCAACGAGGAGCTGGCCACCGGAAAGATTGAAGTGGTGGCAGGCAGCGTGGAGGTGCTCAACCCGTCAGCGCCGCTGCCGTTCCAGCTGGATGAGACCGCCGGCGAGGAAATTCGCCTGAAGCATCGCTACCTCGATCTGCGCCGCGAGCCCATGCAGCACGCCATTCGGACGCGCAATGCCTTGACAGGGGCGATTCGGCGCCACCTCGACGCCAAGCAGTTTCTGGACATCGAAACCCCGATTCTGACGAAGGCCACGCCGGAGGGCGCGCGTGACTATCTCGTGCCGAGCCGGGTGAATCACGGCGCCTTCTATGCGCTGCCGCAGTCGCCCCAAATCTTCAAGCAGCTGCTGATGATGTCGGGTATGGATCGCTACTACCAGATCGCACGCTGTTTCCGGGACGAAGATCTGCGCGCCGATCGCCAGCCGGAGTTTACCCAGCTGGATATCGAAATGGCGTTTGTCGAGCGCGAGGACGTGCTCCGGCTCGCTGAGGGTCTGGTCCGCGACGTATTCCGCGAGGTGCTGGACGTTGAGCTGGCGGATCCGTTTCCCCGGATGAGCTATGAAGAGGCCATGCGGCGCTACGGTTCGGACAAGCCGGACCTGCGCAACCCGCTGGAGCTGAAGGACATCGCCGAGCATGTCGCCCACGTTGACTTCAAGGTGTTTGCGGGTCCCGCCAATGATCCGGAGGGTCGGGTGGTGGTCCTGCGGGCGCCGGGTGGCGGTTCGCTGACACGCAAGCAGATCGACGGTTACGGCGATTATGTGGCCAACCACGGCGCGCGCGGGCTCGCGTGGATTAAAGTCAACGATCGGGAGGCCGGCGCTGACGGGCTCCAATCGCCGATCGTGAAGTTTCTGGATCAGCGTGCCCTCGACGGCATTCTAAAAACCAGCGGCGCGGAGAACGGCGATCTGATCTTCTTTGGGGCCGGCGATGCGCAGACGGTCTCGGAGTTCATGGGCGCGCTGCGCAATCGACTGGGTCGCGACCTCAGCCTCCTGGACGACACCTGGCAGCCGCTGTGGGTGCTCGAATTTCCGATGTTCGAATGGGATGACGCGAGCCATCGCTGGTTTTCCATGCACCATCCCTTTACCGCGCCGGTGAGCGATGACCCGGCGGAGGTTGCCGCCAATCCGAAGGTGGCCTTGTCCAAGGGCTATGACATGGTGCTGAACGGCGCTGAGGTCGGCGGTGGCTCGATTCGTATCCACAGCGGCCGCATGCAGAGCGCCATTTTTGAGATGCTGGGCATCGGTGAAGAAGAGGCTAAGGAGAAGTTTGGATTCCTGCTGGAGGCGCTCCGCTACGGCTGCCCGCCGCATGGGGGTATCGCCTTCGGGGTGGATCGGTTGGCGGCGCTGATGGTGGGAAGCGAATCCATCCGCGACGTCATCCCGTTCCCAAAAACCACGTCAGCATCGGACATGATGACCGAAGCCCCGTCTGACGTGAGCCTGGAACAGCTGCGCGAGCTGAGCATCAACGTCATCAAGAAACCCGGTAACTAACGCCGGCGGCGATCGGCCGCGGACTCGCGACGCGTAACGCACACTCGTGGGTCGTCAGACCAATTAGTTTCAATTGTAACTAATTGGTCTGCGCAGTATACTCAACGCCCTTGAGTGCTCCGGAGCGGCCCCATGGCTGATCTTTTCGACAATCCCACCGGTCTAGACGGTTTTGAGTTTGTGGAGTTTTCCGCCCCGGAAAAGGGCGTGCTTGAGCCGGTCTTTAAGCTGCTCGGCTTCAGCCATGTCGCCGACCATCGCTCGAAAGACGTCCAGCTTTGGCGCCAGGGTGACGTCAACTTCATTGCCAACTATCAGCCGGGCAGCCCCGCCGCCTACTTCGCCGAGGAGCACGGACCCTGCGCCTGCGGGCTCGCGTTTCGGGTTCAGGACGCGCATGCCGCTTATGAACACGTCCTGGCCCAAGGCGCTCAGCCGCTGGACATCCCTACGGGTCCGATGGAGCTTCGGCTGCCCGCCATCCGGGGCATCGGGGGCGCAGCGCTTTATCTGGTGGACCGGTACGCGCCGGGCCAGACGATTTACGACATCGATTTTCAGTACCGCGAAGGGGTCGATAAAAATCCCGGCGGGGTTGGACTCAAGGTGATCGATCACCTGACTCACAACGTCTATCGCGGGCGCATGGACTACTGGGCCAACTACTATGAGCGCCTGTTTAACTTTCGCGAAATCCGTTTTTTCGATATCAAAGGGGAATACACGGGGCTGGCGTCTCGCGCGATGTCGGCCCCCGACGGGCTGATCCGGATACCGCTCAATGAAGAGGCGGCGGGCGGCAACGGCCAGATCGATGAGTACCTGATCCGCTATAACGGTGAGGGTATCCAGCACATCGCCTTCCACTGTGACAACCTGCTGGCCACCTGGGATCGGCTCAAGGAACGTGGCCTGCCGTTCATGACCGCGCCGCCGGCCGCCTACTACGAGATGCTGGAGGAACGGTTGCCCGGCCACGGGGAGCCGACGGGCGAACTGCAGCAGCGAGGCATTCTGCTCGACGGCTCAACCGAAGAGGGCGATCCCCGCCTGCTGCTGCAGATCTTCTCGGAAAATCAGATCGGCCCGATCTTTTTTGAGTTCATCCAGCGCAAGCGAGACGAGGGGTTTGGCGAGGGCAATTTCAAAGCCCTGTTCGAATCGATCGAGCGCGACCAGGTCGCCCGCGGGGTGCTCGAGACCTGACCGGGCACGCTACCGGCAGGGGCCAGTCAGGCCTGGGCCGGCATCGCTTCAGTCTGGTCGACAGTTCCGGGGTGTTCAACCTGCAGGTAGCGCCGCAGCCAGTGAACGCCGAGATAAAAAGGCCCGGTATCGAGGAGAGCCACCACCATCTTGAATAGGTAGTTGCTGCCGATCAGGACGGCCATCTGCTTCAGCGTGATGGTCCCGGCCAGGTAGGCCGCGCCGAAGGTCACGGTGACCACCATGGTGGCGTCGACCATCTGGCTCACCAGCGTACTCAGGTTGTTACGCAGCCACAGGTGCTTGCCTCGCGTCAGCCGTTTCCAGAAATGAAACAGCTGCACGTCCACATACTGCGCCGCCAGATAAGCCATCATTGAGGCAAATACCGCGCCTGCGGTGAGGGAGTAGATCAGCTGAAAGAGCTCGATGCTGCCGCTGACGGGGTCACCGTTGGGCAGGCTGATGTCTTCCGCCAGCTTCAACACCTGCCAGGGTGGCTGGGTGGCGGGGTCGACCGAGGGCAGCAGCTGGCCGAGGTAGAGACAGCCCAGGATAAATACGTTCAGGCCGAGGCCGACCGTGACAAGAAAGTTAGCCCGTCGTCGGCCGTAAAGCTCGCAGATCAGGTCGGTGCACAGAAAGGTGATGGGATAGGGCAGCACGCCAACCGCCAGGGCCATGGGGCCAAGCTGAATAAAGCGCGAGATGCCCACGACGTTGAGCAGCGTCATCGCGCAGAGGAAGATGCCGGCGAGCACCAGAAATACCCGCTCCCGGCGCTCCCTCAGCACCGCTTCGGTCAGGACGGCCTGACTCAACGCTCAAGCTGTCCGAGATTGGCGTGCAGTACCGCCCCGTTGATGACCGGCGAGTGCGCGGCAAACCAGATCGTCTGAGCCATTTCCTCGGGTTCGATCAGTCGCCCCATCGTCACGTTGCCGGCCAGCGAGGCGAGGATGTCGTTGTCGTTGCCAACATGTGACCGCAGCATCGCCGTATCGGTGAAGCCGGGGCAAACACAGGTTGTGTGGATGCCGCTGCCGGCCAGATCCTGGCAGGTGCTGCGCATCAGGCCGATCTGCGCGTGCTTGGCGGTGACGTAGGAAGCCGCGCCGGCGACCGCCTTTTCGCCGAGGGTTGAGCCGACGTAGATCACCGAGGAACCCTCTTGCATGTGAGGGAACACCAGCTGGTTGAGCTGGCTCGCGGCGATCACGTTGACCTGCAGGGAGCTGGCCAGGGCGTCAGCCGTGACCTCACGCACGTTGTCTTTCAGCAGCAGCCCGGCGCAGTGGACCAGGCAGATAGGCCCGCCAGCCTGGCTGAGCAGCGGTTCAAGCGCCGGTGCTGCGGCGTCGGGCCAGGCGGGGTCGGACAAGTCGGTGCTTATATGGGTAGCGCCCGGGACGTCACAGCCGGAGCGAGACAGATTCACGACCAGCCAGCCGTTGCCGGCAAAGTGGGCTGCGGTCGCATGGCCGATGCCGGCGCTGGCCCCGGTGATCACCAGCACGCCGCTCATGCTGCCGCCTCCCAGCGGCTGGCGGCCCATTGCTGCGTGCCCGAGGAAACGCGGACCTCCAGCGAGGTGAGCGGCGCACCCTCAAGCTTCGGATGCGCGCGCACCCGGGCGAGCAGCATGACCGCCATCTCCTCGATGGTGATGTTGCGCAGCGGGAGCACCTGCGTGTCTTTCTTCAGGAACAGCATCACGTCCTCATCATGCTGGACCCGATAATAATCTCCGTCGTCCTCGATCGTCAGGTGCGGCGACTGTTCGGGCAGCAGCATGTACTCGTCGAGCTTATTGCACTCGTCCAGGAGCAGGTCTTTCACGATTTTGTAGTTGAAGCTCAGGCCGTCCTCGCCGATCGGTGCCGTCAGTTCGGCGGCGACCCGATAACCATGGCCATGCAGGCGCTCGCGGCTCGTCGCCGAAAAAATGGTGAAATGTGCAGCGGCGAAGTTGAGGTAATCCTTCGCAACGGTAATGGTGGTCAGGTTTGTCATCGCGGCATTGTAGCGGCTAAAGATGTCGTCAACTTGTGTAGCATTCGGCCATTGGCCATGATCGCCCGCTCGGATCGGGTGAAAGGAATTTAACTTTGGAATTAACCGAAGCGGTACGCAGCCGCTACTCGGCTCGCGCATTTCTCCCCAAAGAGGTCTCCGAGACGACGGTGCGGCGCGTGTTGGACCGCGCTGCGCAGGCACCTTCGGGTGGCAATCTGCAGCCCTGGCACGTCTACGCGCTCGGTGGTGCCGCGCTGCAAGAACTGCTCCGGGAGGTCGCGACCCGGCTGCCGGGCAATCCGCGTGGTGAGCCGGCGGAGTATGACGTCTATCCAACCTCCCTCAAGGAGCCCTATCGAACCCGGCGGTATCGCTGTGGCGAGGACCTCTATGCATCGATCGAGATACCGCGTGACGATAAGCTGGGGCGCCTGCGCCAGTTTGCGAAGAATCTGACGTGCTTCGGCGCCCCGGTCTGTCTTTTTTTTGCGATCGATCGGACGATGGGGCGCAACCAGTGGGCGCATCTCGGCATGTTTATGCAGACCGTGATGCTGCTGGCCCGCGAGGAAGGGCTCCACACCTGTGCCCAGGAAGCGTGGTCCGCCTGGCACGAAACGGTCAGCCGCCACGTGAGTTTGCCCGAAGAGCTGATGCTCTACTGCGGCATGGCGCTGGGTTATGCCGATGAGCAGGCCCCGATCAACCGCTGGCGCACGGAGCGCGCGCCGCGCGACGAGTGGTGCACGCTGCGGGGCTTTGGGACGGGCTGACATACCGATATTCACCCCAGGTATTTGCAATCGCTGACGCCGACGTGTACTAAACACCCGGCGGCTGACTAAGGCGGCGCGGCAACACAACGCGGCCTCCGACACGAACACAACAGGACAACCGATGAAGATAGGCGTACCGAAAGAGACTTATGCCGGCGAGCTGCGGGCGGCGGTAACCCCGGAAGTGGTTACGCAGCTCCTCAAGCTGGGCTTTGAGGTCATGATCGAGGCGGGTGCCGGCGAGGCGGCCAGCTTCAGTGATGACGCCTACACCGATGCCGGCGCCGGCGTCGCCGCTAACGCGGAGTCGTTGTTTGGCGAAGCCGACATCGTTCTGAAGGTTCGCGGGCCGGACGGCGGTGAGATCGAGCTTCTGCGAGAGGGTCAAACGCTGATCTGCTTCCTGTATCCGGCCCAGAACGAAGCGCTGCTGAAGACCCTGGCAGAAAAGGGGATCAACACGCTTGCCATGGACAGCGTGCCGAGAATCTCCCGGGCGCAGAAAATGGATGCGCTCAGCTCGATGGCCAACATCGCCGGCTACCGGGCGGTGGTGGAGGCGGCCCAGCACTTCGGGCGGTTTTTTACGGGTCAGATCACCGCGGCGGGCAAGGTCCCGCCGGCCAAGGTGCTGGTGATCGGCGCCGGCGTCGCCGGTCTCGCGGCCATCGGCGCGGCCAAGAGTATGGGCGCCATCGTCCGCGCCTTCGACACCCGCCCGGAGGTTAAGGAGCAGGTTGAAAGTATGGACGCCGAATTCCTCATGCTCGAGTTTGAGGATGACGAAGACGGTGCCGGCGAGGGCGGTTACGCCAAGGTGATGAGCGACGCCTTCATCGCTGCGGAGATGGCGCTGTTTGCCGAGCAGGCTGAAGAGGTCGACATCATCATCACCACCGCGCTGATCCCGGGTAAGCCAGCGCCCAAGCTGATCACGGCCGAGATGGTGCAGTCGATGCGGGACGGCAGCGTCGTAGTGGATCTGGCGGCTGAACAGGGCGGTAACTGTGAGCTCACCGAACCGGGGAAGGTGGTCGAAAAGGAGGGAGTCCACCTGATCGGCTACACCGACTTGCCGAGCCGTCTGGCCGCCCAGTCCAGCCAGCTCTACGGGACTAATCTCAGGCACCTCCTGACCGACATGTGTCCGGAGAAAGATGGCCAGCTCGTGATCGACATGGAGGACGAGGTCGTGCGCGGCGCCACGGTCACGAATGACGGGGAGATCACCTGGCCGCCGCCACCGCCGAGGCTGTCGGCGGCTCCGGCTGCCAAGGCGCCTCCGCCGCCACCCCCGGCTGAACCTGAGCCGGAGGCACCGCCCAGCGTCTGGGGGCCAATTCTGACGCTGGGTATCGGCGGGCTCGCGCTGTTCGGTCTTGGCGCTGTTGCGCCGCCGTCATTCATGGCGCACTTCACGGTGTTTGTGCTGGCCTGCTTTGTTGGATACATGGTGATCTGGAATGTATCGCCGGCGCTGCACACGCCCCTGATGAGCGTCACCAACGCCATCAGCTCGATCATCATAATCGGTGCCCTGCTGCAGATCTCGTCTGCCGACTCTGTCATCAAGTGGGTTGCCGTGATCACCGTCCTCATCACCAGCATCAACATCGTCGGCGGCTTTGCCGTCACGAGACGCATGCTCGAAATGTTCCGCAAGTAAGGCGCCAGGATCATGACACAAGGTTTGATAACGGTTTCCTACATCGCGTCCACGATCCTGTTTATCCTGGCGCTGGGCGGATTGAGCAATCAGGAGACGGCCCGCCGCGGGAACGTCTACGGCATGCTGGGGATGGGAATTGCCCTGATCGCAACCGTCACCGGCATCGTCAGCGGCAACTACGTTGAGCTGGTGGCCGCGCTGGTGCTGGGTGGTGTCGTCGGTATTGTCCTGGCCCAGCGGGTCCAGATGACCCAAATGCCGGAACTGGTGGCGATGCTCCACTCGCTGGTGGGCGCCGCCGCGGTGATGGTGGGCTACGCCAGCTTCCTCGACCCGGACGTCCAGTTCACCGGCGTCGAGGAGACGATCCACAACGTGGAGGTGTACATCGGAATCCTGATCGGCGCCGTGACCTTCTCGGGCTCGGTCATTGCCTTTGGCAAGCTGAGCGGCAAAATCGGCGGCAGCCCGCTGCTGCTGCCGGCCCGGCACTGGCTAAACCTCATCCTGCTGCTGCTCGCGATCTGGTTTGGACGCGACTTTGTGCAGTCGGCTCATGAGGGTGGCGGCGTCCAGCCGCTGGTTATCATGACGGTAATTGCACTGGTATTTGGCATCCACATGGTGATGGCGATCGGCGGTGCCGACATGCCGGTGGTCGTCTCGATGCTGAACAGCTACTCGGGCTGGGCGGCTTCAGCCACCGGGTTCATGCTCGGCAACGATCTGTTGATTGTCACCGGCGCGCTGGTCGGTAGCAGTGGCGCCATCCTCAGCTACATTATGTGCCGGGCCATGAACCGCAAGTTCCTGTCGGTGATCGCCGGCGGCTTTGGCACCGGCACCTCCACCGGCGGCGGCGGTGGCGCCGCGGAAGACCAGGGTGAGGTTGTGCCGATGGAGGCGCTTGAGGTGGCCGACATGCTGGCCGGCGCCAAAGAGGTCATGATCATCCCAGGCTACGGAATGGCGGTTGCCCAGGCTCAGCACACGGTCAACGAAATCACCCGGAAGCTCAAAGACAAGGGCGTCAACGTCCGTTTCGGTATTCACCCGGTGGCGGGCCGGATGCCGGGCCACATGAACGTGCTGCTCGCTGAGGCGCGGGTGCCTTACGACATCGTCTTCGAAATGGATGAAATCAACGACGACTTCCCCGATGTGGACGTGTCGGTCATTATCGGGGCCAACGACATCGTCAACCCGTCAGCCCAGGACGAGCCAGACAGCCCCATCGCCGGCATGCCGGTGCTTGAGGTGTGGAAAGGGGAGACTACCGTCGTGCTGAAACGCAGTATGGCGACGGGTTATGCCGGGGTGCAGAATCCGCTGTTCTTCAAGGACAACACGCGGATGTTGTTCGGCGACGCTAAGGATTCGCTGGACGCGGTGCTCAAGGCGCTGGGGTAAGCCAGGCGACGGTGTGATGCGCCTCAAAAACGGGACCAATTGCGATGAAGCTGCGAATCAAAGGTAACAGCATCCGTCTTCGCCTGACCCGGTCGGAGGTTGATGCCTTTGCTGAGGGAGGCAGCGTCTCGGAGGTCCTTCACTTTGCCAACGGTGATCGCCTGACCTATCGGGTGCTGAGCGACCCCCAAACCGATACATTGACGGCAGCGTTTGCTGACCAGGTTGTTACGGTGAGCGTTCCTGCCGGAGAGGTCGCCGCCTGGCTGGCGCCGGAATCGGTGAGCCTGCAGGGAAGTCAGCTTTTGGCGAATGGCGATCACCTCAATCTGCTCGTAGAAAAGGACTTTGCCTGCCTGGTAGAGCGCGCTGGGGAAGACGACAGCGACGCGTTTGCCCATCCCGCCGCATCGAACGCACACGGCACGGACTGACCCTTGAGGGAAGTCAACCTCCTGGCCATTCGGCGCGGCGAGTGGCTGGCCGTCGGGCTTTCCACCGCCTACTTCTTCTGCCTGCTGTGCGCCTACTTCACCCTGCGACCGATCCGCGAGTCGATGGCGGTTGCCAGTGGCTCGGTGACCGTGCCGGTGCTGTTTACCGGTACGTTTGTTGTCATGGCGCTGATGGTGCCGGTCTTTGGCTACCTGTTTTCCCGCTTTCCGAAGCGGGTGTTTCTCCCCGCCAGCTACGGGTTTTTCATCCTGAATCTACTGGCCTTCTATTGGGCCTTTCGCAGCTTTAGCGACACGCTCTGGCTAGGGCGCGCGTTCTTCATCTGGATCAGCGTGTTCAACATGTTTGTGGTGTCGGTGTTCTGGAGCTTCATGACCGACCTGTTTAAGCCCGGCCAGGCCAGACGGTTGTTTGGCCTGATAGCGGCCGGTGGCAGCGCGGGCGCCGTGGCGGGTCCGGCCCTGACCGCTGCCCTTGCGCCGGCGCTCGGCGTTGCCAATCTGTTTCTCGTGGCCATCGGTTTTCTGAGCCTGGCGCTGCTTTGCCAAATCTTGTTGCTGCGGCGGCAGGAAGCTGAGAGTGGTAGTCGCGCGCCGGCGATGGGTGGTTCGGTTTGGGCAGGTGCTCAGCTGGTGTGGAAAACGCCGATGCTGCGGCTGATGGTGGGGGTGCTGGTGATGCTGCCGGTGCTCAACACGGTGCTCTACAACCAGCAGATTGCGCTGGTCGAGCAGGTCTACGCGGGTAAGGACCCCACGCGATTTTTTGCGCTGATCGACCTGGGGGCCAACGTCACGGCCTTTACCCTCGAGCTGCTGCTCACGTCCCGGCTTCTAAGGTGGCTCGGCGTGGCGAAAACGATCATCATCATGCCGCTGCTGACGTCGGTGGGGCTGGTGCTGCTGGCAATCTGGCCTCAGGTGGCGGTGCTGGGGGTGTTTCAGGCCCTGCGCCGTGGCGGTGAATATGGGCTGATGAAGCCAGCGCGGGAGCTGCTCTATACGCAGGTTGAGCCCGAGGTGCGGTACAAGGCCAAAAACTTTATTGATACCTTTATCTACCGCGGCGGTGACCTGACAAGCGGCTGGCTCTACCTCGGCCTGAGTCAGGGGCTCGGACTGGGCATCGCCGCCATCGCCTGGCTTGCGGCGCCGCTGGGCGGATTATGGGCCTGGCTGGCTTACCGATTAGGACTGAACTTCAAGGAGCCGGAACATGATCCGGAACACAACGGCTAGCGGCTCCGGCCGCTCCTTTGAGCGTTGGGTCGCTTGTGCGGTGGCGCTGACGGTGAGCCTCACCCTGGTGCCATCGCTGACAAAGGCCCAGTACGCGCGCGCGCCGGTGCCTCCGGCTTATCTGCAGGTCGACCTTGGCGGCGTGCTGGAAAGCGGTGACCAGGAGGCTGAGACCGGGTTTCTGGTCGGCTTGCGCGGCGGCTTTAATTTCACCACCACCACCTCGATTGAAGCTGAGCTGTTCCGGGATGAAATGACCTTCGACGCCGGGTTTGATCTGGAGCACACCGGTTTTGCGGTGAATCTGGTTCGCTATAACCGGGTGCCGCTCTGGAATCCCTACGTGCTGCTGGGCATCGGCGGTCTGCGCTTTGAGCTCCCGGGAGACTCCGACACGGAGTACATGGCTCATGTCGGTGTCGGCGGTCAGTGGGATCTGACGGAAAGTGGCGTGCTGCTCCGGGCCGAGCTGCGCTACCGCTACAGTCCGCTCCGGTCGTCGCTGGAAGGGGTTCTCGAAGACGCTTCGCCGGTCTTCACGGTGGGGCTGGTCATGCCGCTCGGGCTCTGACCCCAAAAGCCGCTTCAGGCCCTGCGGACGCGGGACCTGAAGCGCTTATGGTCGTTCAGTCGTTCAGGCAGCCTGTTCGACCGGCGTCTCGGGCTGGCGGCCCGCCATCAGTGCGGCGGGATCAAAATCGTCCACCGCAATAATCTCAGCCACCAGCTCGCGAGTCTGCACCAGCAGGTCGTAATCCGTCTGGTTGATCAGGCCCTCGTCGAGCGCGTCAGCGAGCTGCTGTTGCGGGGATTCACCCTCGATGTCGCCGCTGGCCACCGCCTTGCGGATCTTGCGCTCCAGCGGCTCAGCCTGAATGATCAGCGGCAGCGCCGCTTCCATCTGACCGACCGGATTGTTCGGCTCCGCCACCGCGTAGACCAGCGAGGTCAGCCGCGCGCGGGCCTCGTTCGGACTCTGCAGCAGGGCCGCAACTTTGTGGTCAAGCCGGTCGGAGGGCAGACGTGCCCAGGCACCCAGCGGGAAGATCAGCGCCTTCATCAGCCAGGCTACGGGCCGGGACGGGAAGTTCCGAATAACCTCGGCAAACGCCTGCTGCGTCTGGTAAATCGAGTACTGACAGGCCCAATTGAGCATCGGTGCGTCGACGGCCGGCCGGCCGTGATCTTCGTAGCGCTTGAGCACCGCCGACAGCATGTAGAGGTGGCTGAGCACGTCACCCAGCCGTGCAGAAAGCCGCTCCTTGAACTTCAGCTTGCCGCCGAGCACCAGCATCGCGAGATCCGCGGCGAGGCCCAAGCCGGCGCTGTAGCGTGCAACCGCCTGGTAGTAGCGACGGGTGTAGCGACTGCCTGGCGTGCGGGCCAGGCGCCCACCGGTCAGACCGAGGAGCAGCGCGCGGCTGGCGTTGGAAAAGGCCAGGCCGATGTGTCCGAACAGCGCCTTGTCGAAGGCGCGAAGCTGTTCCCGCCGATCCTCGATGCCCAGGGCGGCGAGTTCTTTGAGAACAAACGGATGACACCGAATGGCGCCCTGCCCAAAGATCATCAGGCTCCGGGTCATGATGTTGGCGCCTTCCACCGTAATGGCGATCGGCGCGCCCTGCCAGCCGCGGCCGGCGTAGTTCTTAGGCCCGAGGATGACGGCCTTGCCGCCGTGGACGTCCATAGTGTCGCCTGCCACCTGGCGGGCAAGTTCGGTGGCATGGTACTTCGCGATCGCCGACGACACCGCCGGCTTCTCGCCCCGATCGACAGCCAGGGCGGTGGCTTCGGATACCGCAGTGGCGAGGTAGGCTTTGCCGCCGATGCGCGCGAGCGCTTCCTCGACACCCTCGAAGCGGCCGATCGGCAGGCCAAACTGGCGCCGAATGCGCGCGTAGGCGCCGGTTGCCAGGGCCGCCGCGCGGCTGCCGCCGGCAGCGCTGGAGGGCAGCGAAATCGCGCGGCCGACGCTCAGGCATTCCACCAGCATGCGCCAGCCCTGACCCGCCATGGCCGGGCCGCCGATCAGGTATTCCAGCGGCACAAAAACATCTTCTCCACGGATGGGTCCATTTTGGAAGGGGACGTTGAGCGGCATATGGCGACGCCCGATTTCCATACCCTTCGTGTCGCGAGGCAGCAGGGCCAGGCTGATGCCCAGGTCCTTTTCATCGCCCAGCAGGCCGTCGGGATCTCTCAGCCGGAAAGCCAGACCGATCAACGAGGCGACCGGTGCCAGGGTGATGTAGCGCTTATCGAAATTGAGGCGCATACCCAGCACCTCTTCGCCCTTGAACTCCCCGCGACAGATCACGCCCTCGTCGGGGATTGACGTAGCGTCTGAACCGGCGGTCGGGCCCGTCAGACCAAAACACGGGACCTCTTCGCCTTTGGCCAGGCGCGGCAGGTAGTAGTTTTTCTGCTCGTCGGTACCGTAGTGCAGCAGCAGTTCCGCTGGGCCTAAGGAGTTGGGCACCGAGACGGTCGAGGCAAGGACCGCGTTTTTGGTCGACAGCTTCTGGACCACGGCCGAATGGGCGTAAGCGGAAAACTCAAGGCCCCCGTAAGCCTTCGGAATGATCATGCCGAAGAAGCGCTGGTCTTTGATGTATTGCCAGGCTTCCGGCGGAAGGTCGGCCCGGACGTGGTTGACGTCCCATTCGTCGATCATTGAGCAAAGCGTTTCTACCGGACCGTCCAGGAAGGCCCGTTCCTCGGCTGACAGTTCAGCTTTGGGTTGAGCCAGGAGCTGACCGAAACGCGGCTTGCCGCCGAAGAGTTCACCCTCCCAGCCGACTGTGCCCGCCTCCAGCGCAATCTCTTCGGTTTCCGACAGCTTTGGCGCCAGCTTCCGATAGGTGTTCAGGACCGGTGCGGTGAGATACTGGCGGCGCCACGGCGCGTGATTCAGCGGCACCGCAACCACGCCCACCAGCAGCCAGGCGCTGACCAGCGCCAGCGTCGAGGCGGGCGACAGCAGGCTGAACGCGAGCAGTGCCAGCACGCTGGCGATGGTCCATTGACGGATGGAGGATCGGGCGAAACCACAGGCCAGGGCAATGCCCGCCAGGGTTAGATAGAGCGTTAAGCCAGACATAATGAGTCCTCGTTTCGATAGTCGGTGCCGGTTAGCGTCCGGAGAAAGTCCAGGACGGCGGCGGTAAAGGGTTGATTGCTGTCGCCCGCCACCATGTGGTGGGCGTCTTTGATCACAACGTGCTGCGCATGCGGTATCAGTTCGAGCAGCCGCTTGGCGCCTCGTTCGCTAACCACCTCGGACCGTTCACCGCTGATCAGCAGCGTGGGGATGGAAATGGAGCGGCAGGCCCGGGTGATTCGCTCGGGCCACTGCGCGACGTGTTGGGTGACCGCGGCCAACAGCTTCGGGTCCCAGTGCCAGTGCCAGCGCCCGTTTCGTTGCCGGAGATTGTTTTTAAGGCCGGTCGCGTCTGCCGGGCGACTGCGGTGGGGCAGGTACTTTGCGATAGCCTGCTGCGCCTCGTCGACGCTGGCAAAACCTTCCGGATAAGACTTGAGGAACGCAATGATCTGCTCGATCCCGTTGCTTTCCCAGTCGGGGACGATGTCGACCAGCACCAAAGCGCGAAGCATGGGACGCTCGGCCTGGGCCATCAGCGCGCTGACGCCCCCGAGCGACGCGCCGACGGCAACGGGCGGGGTCTTACACAGCTGATCTGTGACGTACCCAACGTCAGCGGCGAAGTGGTCGAGCTGGTAGCCGTCGGCAAACGCGCTCTTGCCGTGACCTCGCAAGTCGGGGACCAGGCACTGCCACTCTTGCTGCACCAGAGAATGCGCGGTTTTGCGCCAGGACCAGCCGGTTTGGCCACCGCCGTGAAGCAACAGCACAGGGGGATGTACAGTCTCGCCGAAGCCTGTCACGTGAAGACGCGTACCGTCTTGCGAGGTAACAGCGCGTTCGAATTTTTTCAAACGACTGTTTAATTCCATGAGCACAGTATGCGGGGAGGCAATAATACTTGTCAATGGCAAGTGTATGTCCCGGCAAGGCGGCGTAGAGGGCCCGTTTTGCGAGCGATTTCCCGCTTTTTGTTAGCCGCTCAGACACCTGCGAGCGCCTTCGAGAAACGACCGCAGGATTCCCGCCGGATCGCAGCCCCGTAAACGATCGTCAACTGCCACTTCGAGGGCCCGGCAGACGTTGAATTCCGCCCCCCGGAGCGTTATGGTCCTGCGCCTCACTACGGCGTCTCGTTCCCGAGGATTTTCATGGCTACCAAGCTTCCCGCTTTGGCTCACTGGGTGGAGGAGGTTGCTGCTCTCACCCGTCCCAACAACATTCACTGGTGTGACGGCTCCCAGCAGGAGTACGAGGGGCTGGTAGACCTGATGAAAGCCAGCGGCGATCTTCAGGAACTGAATCAGGAAACGCACCCGGGTTGTTACCTGCATCTGTCTGACCCCAGCGACGTGGCGCGGGTTGAGCACCTTACTTTTGTGTGCACCGAAAAAGCGGAGGAAGCGGGCCCCAACAACAACTGGATGGACCCGAGCGAAGCCCGCCAGAAAATGGACGAGCTCTTCAAGGACTCGATGGTCGGTCGCACGCTTTACGTAGTGCCCTACTGCATGGGCCCGATCGACTCACCGCTGGCGCGCTGCGGCGTCGAAATCACCGACAGCCCGTACGTGGTCGCGAACATGCGTCTGATGACCCGCATGGGCAGCGCTGCCCTGGCGCGGATCGAGCGCGAAGGCAGCTTTGTTAAAGGGCTGCACTGTACCGGCGATCTGGACCCGGATCGTCGTTTCATCATGCACTTCCCGGAGTCGCTGACCATCATGAGCTTTGGCTCGGGTTACGGCGGCAACGCGCTGCTGGGCAAGAAGTGCCACGCGCTGCGCATCGCGAGCTACCAGGCCCGGCAGGAGGGGTGGCTGGCTGAGCACATGCTGATTGTTGGCATCGAGGACCCGCACGGCAACGTCAGCTACGTGGCCGCCGCGTTCCCGTCCCAGTGCGGAAAAACCAACCTGGCAATGCTGATTCCCCCGGAGTCGCAGGAAGGCTGGAAAGTCTGGACCGTCGGTGACGATATCTGCTGGATGCACATTGGTGAGGACGGCCAGCTTTGGGCGATCAACCCCGAGGCGGGATTCTTCGGCGTGGCGCCGGGAACCGGTGAAGACACCAATCCCAATGCGCTGGCGATGCTGGATCGAGATGCCATTTTTACCAATGTGGGCGTCACCAGCACCAATGAGCCGTGGTGGGAGGGCAAATCCGACGAGCGTCCGGCGCGAGATTGGCGCGGCGCTGATTATGCTGACGGCAGCGGGCCGGCAGCGCATCCCAATTCACGATTCACCGTTTCGATCAAGCGGTGTCCCAGCTACAGCGATCAGGTTGAATCGCCTCAGGGCGTGCCCATCTCGGCGATTGTTTTTGGCGGTCGGCGCGAGCGGCTGGTACCCCTGGTGCTGGAAGCCAAAGACTGGCAGCACGGCGTGCTGCTTGGCGCCTCCATGGCCTCGGAAACCACTGCGGCCGCCACTGGCGCGGTGGGCGTTGTCCGACGTGACCCGATGGCGATGAAACCTTTCTGCGGTTACAACTTTGCTGACTATTTCGCCCACTGGCTCACCGTTGGCGAAAAGGCCAGCCGGGCGCCTAAGGTGTTTCACGTCAACTGGTTCCGCAAAGACGAAAACGGGCGGTTCATGTGGCCCGGCTTCGGCGAAAACATGCGGGTGCTGCGCTGGATTGTGGGCCGCTGCCGTGGCGAGGTTGGTGCTCAGGATACGGCGATTGGCCTGCTCCCGACCCCCGCTGATCTGGACGTTAGCGGACTGGACCTCGCGCCGGAAACGCTGGAGGCGCTGCTGAGCCTCGATCAGGCCGGCTGGCAGCAGGAGCTGAGCGAAATCGGCACCTACCTGGAAAGTTATGGTGAGCGGCTGCCCGCAGAGCTCGCCGCCCAGCAGCGCCGGGTTGCCGAGGCGCTGCAGGCCTGAGCCCGGCCGGACTCTGCAGGAAGATACCGCAGCACCGGTGACAGCGCCGGCAGCAGGCCCGTCGCCCGAGGCCTTTAATCTGTTTTACTGCGACCAGTTTGTGCTCCCCCTCCCGGCGGAGCACCGGTTTCCCATGAGCAAATACGCGCTGCTGCGCGAACGCTTGCGCCGGGAGCCCGCGCTGGCGGCCGGGCGTTTCAGCGTGCCGCCGGCCGCGTCACTCCAGGCCCTGAAACGCGTACACAGCGAAGCCTATCTCGACGCCCTGATCAGCGGCGCGCTGCCGCGGGCCATCGAGCGCCGTATCGGTTTTCCCTACAGCGAACAAATGGTGGAACGCTCCCGTCGATCGGTGGGGGGCACGATGGCCGCAGCCGAGGCGGCGCTCGAGTGTGGGTTGGCCGTCAATCTCGCCGGCGGTACCCACCACGCGTTTGCGGACACCGGCGGCGGTTACTGCGTGCTGAACGACGTGGCGGTGGCCGCGCGCTACGCGCAAAGCAGCCTGGGTGTGGGTCAGGTGCTGGTGGTCGATCTGGATGTGCATCAGGGTGACGGCACCGCGGCCATCTTCTCGGAGGACAGCTCCGTGTTTACCTTTTCGATGCACGGCGGAAAAAACTACCCGACCCGGAAACAAACCAGTGACCTTGATGTAGCCCTTGATGACGGGACCGACGACGAGGCCTACCTGAACCGGCTTCAGGGCATCCTGCCCGGGCTGTTACGGGAGCTCCGGCCCGACCTGGTTTTCTACCTGGCGGGCGCTGATCCGTTTGCCGGGGACCGACTCGGTCGACTCAGCTTGAGCAAAGCCGGCCTGGCGAAGCGAGACAGCCGGGTGTTTGATTTTCTGCGCAGGGCGGATGTGCCCGCGGCGGTATGTATGGCCGGCGGCTACGCAGACAGTGTTGAAGATATCGTGTCGATCCACACCGCGACGGTGCTCGCTGCTCACGAAAGCTGGCGGCAGTGGCAAGGCAATTCTCTTACTTAGGTTTACTTGCTGGTTGATAGCAAGTATCTTGGCGGGATGCCTCAACCTGCACTCACTCAGGCCCAGCGTACGGCGCTTTCGGACACCGCGATGATCGACGCCGCCATTATGCTGATTGTGAGTCTGGGCCCAGAAAAAACCACGCTGAAAGCGCTCGGCGAGGCTTCTGGCTACAGCCGGGGGCTCGTGACCTATCGTTTCGGCAGCAAGGCGGGTCTTTTCAAGGCGGTCATCAAAACCGTTTCTGAGCGATGGTTGGACGCCTTTGAGAAGGCGGTCGACGACAAGTCCGGAATCAGCGCAATCTTGAGTACCGCCGAAGCTTATCGCCAGTTTGTCCTGAGATCGCCCAAGGACATCCGCGCGATGCATATTCTGAGCTATCACTCCGTGGAACCCGGTTGTGGGCACGCCGGCATGGTTCGCAAGGTCATCCGCGCGCAGCGCGACCAGCTCGCCCAGTGGGTGAAAGATGGTCAGCAGCAGGGCACGGTCTGCCCAAACGTGGACCCGCAGGTTTTTGCGGCCCGTTTTGTGGCCTATACCAGCGGCATGGTGTGGGCCTGGATGCTTGGTACCAGCGATATCGATTTCGAGGCCGCCCACGCGGCCTTTCAGCGACAGATCAACTTCGAACTCTCCCGACAGGCTGACGCCTGACCTATAGGAACCCACAGACAATGACAGACGCATATATCTACGATCACGTACGCACGCCTCGCGGCCGCGGCAAACCCAATGGTTCGCTCCACGAGGTGACCCCCATCGAGCTGGTTCGCCAGGTGCTGGAAGCGCTGCGTGACCGCAACGAGCTCGATACCAGCAAGGTCGACGATGTGGTGATGGGCTGCGTGTCGCCCGTTGGAGAGCAGGGCGCCAACGTCGCACGCGTCGGGGCGCTGATGGCCGACTACGACCAGACGGTGCCGGGCAAGCAGCTCAACCGGTTTTGCGCATCAGGCCTCGAAGCCGTCAACACGGCGGCGTCACAGGTCATGGCCGGCCAGTCCGATCTGTGTATCGGCGGTGGCGTTGAATCGATGTCCCGCGTGCCGATGGGTTCGGACGGGGGCGCCATGGCCGTGGATCCACACGTGGCGTACAACACCTATTTTGCGCCTCAGGGAATCGGCGCGGATCTGATCGCCTCCAAGTACGGCTTCAGCCGCGAGGACGTAGATGCTTACGCGGCGGAAAGCCAGGCGCGGGCTGCCAACGCCTGGGATAACGGCTATTTCGACAACGCGGTGATCGCGGTGAAAGATCAGCTGGGCATGACGCTGCTCGACCGGGACGAGCACATGCGCCCGGGCACCACCGCTGAAGATCTGGCGGGTCTCAAGCCGGCGTTTGTGATTCCCGGTGAGCAGTTCGGCTTCGACGCGGTGGCCCTCCAGCGGTACCCGGAGGTAGAGCGCATCAACCATGTCCACACCGGCGGCAACAGCTCCGGCATCGTCGACGGTGCCGGCGCGGTGCTCATCGGAAACAAAGAAATCGGCGACAGCCTCGGGCTGAAGCCGCGGGCTCGGATCAAAGGCTTTGCCTCGATCGGGTCGGAGCCGACCATCATGTTGACCGGCCCGGGCCCGTCAGCGGAGAAGGTGCTCAAGCGATGCGGCATGAGCACAGCGGACATCGATTTGTTCGAGCTCAACGAGGCTTTTGCCTCGGTGGTGCTGCGCTACATGCAGCAGCTCGACATCGATCACAGCCAGATCAACGTCAACGGCGGCGCGATTGCCCTGGGGCATCCCCTGGGGGCCACCGGCGCGATGATCTTCGGCACCGCGCTGGACGAGCTGGAGCGGCGTGACCTGAACACCGCGCTGGTCAACCTCTGTATTGGTGCCGGTATGGGCACCGCCACCATTATCGAACGGGTATAACCATGGCTGAAACCATTCAACTTGCCGTCGCGGACGGCATCGCCACCCTGACGCTGGACGTCCCAGGCCGCAGCATGAACGTTGTCACGGACCAGTTTCTGGACGACCTGAACGAGGCGGTTGAGAAGGTTGTCCAGGACGACCAGATCAAAGGCGCCATCATCACCTCCGCCAAAAACGCGTTTGTCGCCGGTGCTGACCTGATGTGGCTAGTCAACGTCTACGACGCCAAGCTGCCGGCCAGCGAGCTGCTCGAGAAGAATCTCAAGTTCACTCGGGCGCTGCGAACGATGGAAACCTGCGGCAAACCTTTTGTCGCAGCGCTGAACGGCACCGCTCTCGGCGGTGGGCTGGAGATTGCGCTGGCGTGTCATCAGCGTATCGCTGCCGACAATCCCAAGGCGGTATTCGGTCTGCCGGAGGTTCAGGTAGGGCTCCTGCCGGGCGCCGGCGGCACCCAGCGGCTGCCGCGCCTGATCGGCGTGCAGCCGGCGCTGGAGCTGATCACTCAAGGTACCCACGTGCCCGCGCCCAAGGCGGTCAAGCTCGGCTTCATCGACCAGGTCGTACCGGCGGACCAGCTGCTGGACGCGGCGGTGGCCTGGATCAACGACAACCCCGAGGCGGTGCAGCCATGGGATCAGAAGGGCTTCAAGGTACCCGGCGGCGCCGGCGCCTTTAACCCCAAGATCGCCCAGGTATTTATGGGCGGCAGCGCGCTCGTGGCCCAAAAGACCAACCATAACTATCCGGCACCAATCGCCATCCTGTCCTGCGTCTACGAAGGCACCATTGTGCCGATCGATACCGGTCTGAAAATTGAGTCGCGGTATTTCACGTCGCTGTTCCAGAACGCGGTTTACCGCAACATGACCCGGACGCTGTTCATCAATAAAGGTGCCGCCGAAAAGGGCGCCCGCCGGCCGAAAGGTGTGCCGCCGGCGCAGTGCAAAAAGATCGGCATGCTCGGCGCCGGCATGATGGGTGCGGGCATCGCGTTTGTCAGCGCCCGCGCCGGTATGGACGTGGTGCTGTTAGACAGCACCATCGAAGCCGCGGAGAAGGGTAAGGACTATTCCCGCGGGCTGCTGGCCAAGAGGCTGGAGCGAGGTCGCACGACCCAGGAGAAGCTGGACCAGCTGCTGGCCCGCATCCATCCGACCACCGAATATGCGGACCTTGAAGGCTGCGATCTGGTGATCGAAGCGGTCTTCGAAGACCGGGATATCAAGGCGGACGTGACCGCAAAGGCGGAAGCGGTGCTGGCGGCAGATAAGGTATTCGCCTCCAATACCTCCACGCTGCCCATCAGTGGTCTGGCCGAGTCTTCGAGTCGACCGAAGAACTTCATCGGGCTGCACTTCTTCTCGCCCGTGGACAAGATGCCGCTGGTGGAGATCATCATGGGCAAAGAGACTTCGGACGAAGCGCTGGCCCATTCTCTCGACTACGTACGGCAGATCCGCAAAACACCGATTGTGGTGAACGACAGTCGCGGCTTTTACACCTCACGCGTGTTTGGCACTTACGTAAACGAGGGTATGGCGCTTCTGAAGGATGGCGTCGCGCCCGCGCTGATCGAAAACGCCGGCAAGCTTGCCGGGATGCCGGTGGGTCCACTGGCCGTGCACGATGAGGTCACGCTCGACCTGAGCGTTAAGGTGTTCAAGCAGACCCAGGAAGACCTGGGAGACGCTTACGACGCGCCCTCCGCGATGGACGTGACCTTCAAGATGGTGGACGACCTCGGCCGCTCGGGTAAGCGGTTCGGCAAAGGGTTCTACGACTATCCCGAAGGGGCCAAGAAACATCTGTGGCCCGGGCTTGCTGAGCACTTCCCCGAGGCTGAGGCTCAGCCGAGCGTCGAGGACGTTAAGGAGCGCCTTCTTTACATCCAGGCGATCGAGACGGTTCGCTGCATGCAGGAAGGTGTGATTACCACCGCTGCAGACGCCGACATCGGGTCGATCTTCGGCTGGGGATTCCCGCCCTGGACGGGCGGAACGCTGTCCTATATCGATACCATTGGACTGGATCAGTTTATCGCGACGGCCACCGCGCTCGCGGAGCGACACGGCCCGCGGTTTGCGGTACCGGAGCTCCTGAACAAAATGGCTGTTGCGGGTGAACAATTCTATCCGCCGGTTGCTGACGCCAGTCAGCGCGATGCCGCCTGAGGTGACGACATGAACGAACTCGAAACCGTTCTCTATGATGTGGAAGGTCCGGTGGCGACCGTCACTATGAATCGTCCGAAATCGATGAACGCCTTTAATCAGCAGCTGCGCAGCGACATGGCGGCGGCCCTGGAGGCGGCCGACCGCGATGCGGCGGTGCGGGTGGTTGTGCTGACCGGTGCCGGCAGGGCGTTCAACCCGGGCGCTGATCTCAAAGAAGGCATCAGCGAATCGGTTGAGCTTCAGCTCACTTATCAGTACCGGCCGGTGCTAGACGCGATCAGCAATCTCCGCAAGCCGGTGATCGCTGCCGTCAACGGCTTTGCCGCTGGCATAGGTTTGTCGGTTTCGCTGGCCTGCGATCTTGTGGTGATGGCGGATAACGCCTTTCTGCTGTCGCCGTTCACGACCATCTCTTTAGTGCCCGACGGTGGCGCTACCTGGCTGCTGGTCAGGCAGCTGGGCTACAAGCGGGCCTTTGAGATGTCGGTCGAAGGGCAGCGTCTGAGCGCCGAGGATGCTCTCGCAGCCGGTCTGATCAATCGCGTCGCGCCGGCTGAAGAAGTGTTGAGCAACGCCCAGGCCTGGGCTGCGGAACTGTCGCAGAGGGCGCCGCTGTCGCTGACCGCCACCAAGCGGGCCATGCGCCTGTCGATGCACGCCAGCTATGATGATGTCTATAGACTTGAGGCCCTGCTGCAGGGCCACTGTGCCGCCAGTGAGGATGCCGCCGAAGGCGTGCAGGCGTTCCTCGACAAGCGGCCCCCGCAATTCCAAGGAAAGTAGCTATGCCGACCCAAGGTCGAACGATATTTGAAGAAGAGCACGAGATGTTCCGCGACGCCACGCGCCGCTTTCTGCAGGCGGAGGTGGAACCGCACCGCGACCGCTGGGCGGAGCAGGGGGCCGTCGACCCGGAGATTTATCATAAGGCCGGCGAACAGGGCCTGCTGTGTATGTGGGTTGATGAGCAGTACGGGGGCCCTGGGATCCAAGATTTCCGGTACGACCAGATCTTCGACGAGGAGAACTGCCGCTACGGCGACACCGGGCTGTTTATCTCCTTGCACAACCGAATTGTCGCCCCCTATCTCGGAGAGCTCGGCAGCGAGGAGCAGAAAACCCGGTATCTGCCTGGCTGCGTGAGCGGTGAGACCATCCTCGGCATCGCCATGACGGAGCCTGGCGCCGGCAGCGACGTGGCGGGCATGAAGACCCGCGCTGAGGACAAAGGTGATCACTACCTGCTCAACGGTTCCAAGACCTACATCTCCAACGGCATTATCGGCAACCTGTTTATGGTGGCCGCGAAAACCGGCGCGCCGGATAGTCGCCAGCTGGGCCTGTTCCTGGTTGAGGGCGACACGCCCGGCTTCAAGCGAGGCCGCAATCTGGCGAAGATGGGACTGAAAAGCCAGGACACGGCGGAGCTTTTCTTCGATAACGTGGAAGTGCCGAAGACCAACGTGCTCGGTGACCCCACCCGGGGCTTCTACAACCTGATGAAGTTCCTGGCGGAAGAGCGCCTGATGAACGCCGTCGGCAACCTGGCGATGGCCGACGCGGCACTCGATCTGACGTTAGACTTTGCGCGGGAGCGCAAGGTTTTTGGCCAGACCGTGGCAGATTTTCAGGTCAACCGGTTTAAGTTCGCCGACATGCGCACCGGAATCGACGTGGCGCAGATGTTTGTCGACCACTGCGTGATGGCGCACAATCGAGGTGAGCTTACGCCGGAGACGGCGGCCCAGGCGAAGCTGTTTACCAGCGAGCTGCTGGGACGCACCGTCGATGAGTGCGTCCAGCTGCACGGCGGGGCCGGTTTTATGGACGAATACCGGATTTCCCGTCTCTATCGCGATGCCAGGATCGCCCGCATCTACGCCGGATCTTCCGAGGTCATGCGGGAAATTGTGGCCCGATCCATGGGTCTGGATCCGCGCAAAAAAGCGGCCTGACGGCCCGCTCTACTAGGAGATTTCATGAAAGCTGTATGGAACGATACCGTCCTCGCCGAATCGCCCGACACCGTGGTGGTTGAGGGCAACCACTACTTTCCACCCGAGTCGCTCAACATGGATTATTTTGAGGATTCCGTAACCACCAGCGTTTGCCCCTGGAAAGGCACCGCCAGCTACTACTCGGTTAAGGTCGAGGGTCAATCGAATCCGGACGCGGCCTGGTACTACCCCGAAACCAAGTCAGCGGCCGACAACATCCGCGGCCGGGTAGCCTTCTGGAAAGGGGTTCAGGTCTCCGACAGTTGACCTTCCGTTGACCCGGCGGCGCAGATAATTCCGGCTTTCGTAAGTTACGCCGCCGGTATCCATGTTTCTGAAGCGCCTGCTAAAGTTTCTTCACACCGCCAGCGCGGTCGGCCTGGCCGGCGGCCTGGCGGCTTACATGATTATCCTGGCCTACGGGCCGACACCCGAATCGCTGCCTGAGTACACGGCGCTGCGCCAGGCGCTCGCCGTGGTTTCCAAGTGGCTGCTGATGCCGTCGATGGTGGGGGTCCTGGTGACGGGCCTGCTGGCCATGGCGGCGCACTATCCCTATATGGAAGCCCCCTGGGTTTGGGCAAAAGCGGTGTCGGGCATCCTGGTGTTTGAGGCGACGCTCGGCAGTATCGACGCGCCGGCGCAGCGGGCTGCTGCAACCACGGCGAAGGCGATGGCCGGAGAGATTGACGCCGCTGAGGTAGCCGCGCTGATGCACAACGAGTGGGGTGCCTGGTGGATGGTGCTGGCGCTGTCAGCGGCAAACGTCGCCCTGGCGATCTGGCGCCCGCGGTTCGGCGTTTCGCGGGGCAAAAGGCTCAGCGCGAAAGGCTAAAGGCTAGTGGGCCGGTTTCGTCGCGTTAGCAGCGACGAGGGTCGGCGCTCCTGCGCCGTCTTGAACAGGCTGAAGGTCTTCTTAACGTAGTTGGTCACGCTGTCGATGCCGTCGACATATTCTTTCAGCTCGGGTGTCCACTGAGCTTCGACCACCCGCGAACTCATGGCGGGGTCACTCCCTTCCAGACGAATGTAGAACCACGGCTCACCGCGCTTTAGCGTCAGCGGCTGATCGATGTCGTGCCACTCAAAGGCCCACATGAGGCGCCGTGGCCAGACGTCGAGCTGAAACCGCCCGCTGATGACGAGGCCCGGCCAGCGCGAGCCCTTGTAGTCGTGAATTGGCCCCGACTCCTCTAAGAAGCAGTAGTCGTCGGCCACGAAACGATAGGGCGTGACAATCTGAAAGATCGGCCGTTTGGGATGACGCCACTGGTCCGGCGGCATCGGCACAATCATCTCGTCCAGAAACTTGAGATCAATCGGGCTGTCGTGGCCCAAATCGTTGTTGAAAGACAGCGTTCCGTCCGGCCGCGCTACTGCGGAAAACTTAGCGTCGATGGGGCAGCGAAGCTGATAGAGCTTGGCCTCATGCTGCAGTACGGCGGGACAGGCGGTGACCGCTTTGGCCGACGGATCTTCCAGCGTCGGCAGGTCCAGGGCCTCGGGCGAAAACCAGATCGTAGACGCTTTTACCGGGTCCATCAGCCAGCCGACGGTAAGGATGCGGGAGGATTGGTCGCTCATGGGTGCGGTATAGGCCAAAAGTCAGCGCACACTATAAACGTTTTCTCCGCCTGCGCCGTCTGATTTACCATGAGGGCCGTGGCGGAGCGGGACAACAGCCTGGAAGGCCTCGCCCCAAACCATGAGTCAGGCCAGGAGTCAGACCAGGTGTCAGGCCAACAGTCAGGTCCGTCTACGGCCCAAAAGCCCGACGACAAGCCCGACAAGAAGCTGGCTGTAGAAACGGGTGAGGGGCTGGAGGGAGAGTCGGAACAGCAGGCGGACGATGCCGAGCTGGTGGATGCCGCTCGCGCGGGTGATCAGCGGGCCTTCGAGCGTCTCTACCGCCGACACCAGGGGCGGACTATGGCGCTCTGCTGGCGGATGTGCGGCGGTAACGACACGCTGGCCGCTGAGCTGGTTCAAGACGCGTTTGTCAGGGCGTGGCAGAAGCTCCACCTGTTTCGTGGTGAGGCGAAATTCACCACCTGGCTGCATCGCCTGACGGTGAACGTGGTTCTGAGCGACCGGCGAATTCGTATGCGCCAGGTGGCTCGGGAGCAGCCGCTGGAGTCCGCGCCGGAGGCTGGCATGACGCCCTCTCTCGGGCTGGATGCCGATCTTGAGGCAGCGATTGCGAAGCTGCCGGAACGAGCGCGGACGGTGCTGGTCTTACACGATGTGGAAGGCATGAAACATACGGAAATCGCAGAGCTGGCTGATATGGCGGTGGGCACCTCAAAAGCCCAGCTGCACCGGGCCCGGCGACTGCTGAGAGAGTGGTTAAATGAGTAGCAAAGATCCAACCAACGGTCCGTCCATCGGGACGGAGCAGGACGACGAGCAGCACGCTGAAGCGGCCCTGCTCCGGCGCCTGGCCGCGCTGCCCAGGGAGCGTGAAATAGGCGCCGACCTTTGGCCGGCCATCGCGCAACGCCTTGAGCCGGTTGCGACGCCGCCAGCGGCAGCGCCGGTCAGCGAGCGTCGCTGGTCGTTGCGCTCCGCCGTCGCCGCCATGGCGGTGGCTGGGCTGGCCTCGATGCTGCTGAATCTGAGCGGCGAGAGCCCGCAGCCGGCCGTCGGCGGCAATCTGCCGATGCTCTCAGCCAGTGCGGAGATCGAATATTCGGGGGCGCTGCAGGATCTGCTGCCGCTGACCGTCAGCGCCGGCGCGCCGACGCCGGGGACTCCGTTGGCCGATTTTGAGCAGTCACTGGCGATCGTGCGCGACGCCGCGGTTGCCGTTCGGGTGGCGCTGGAGCGCGACCCCCAGTCACGTTATCTGAACAGCATGCTGACCAGCTTGCAGCACCGGGAACTCAACGTGCTGAAAGAAATGGCGCGTCATGCTGACGACACGATTGCAGGGAGTACAACATGAGCCAACAACAAACAACGGCCGGCAGCGCACGGGTGAGCGAGCGCATGAGTCGACCAGGGGGGCTGCGGCGCCTCACTTCTCTGCTGATCCTGGCAGCGCTCGCCGCCGTGGCGGCGAACCGGGCGGCCGCCGAAGACGTCGAGCACAAGATGTCGCTCGACGGTAACGGCATGGTGGTCATTAAGGTCGTTAAAGGAGAAGTGCGCGTCGAGGGCTGGGACCGCGAAGAGCTTCTGGTGCGAGGTGAGGTCGGCGAAGGCAGCGACCGGCTCCTGATGGAAGGCAACAGCCAGCGCCGCGAGATCGAAGTCAAGATCCCCCGCAACTCCCGTGGCGTCGAGGGCTCGGAGCTCGAGTTTTTTGTCCCCGCCGGCGCCAGCGTCGTGGTTGAGACGACGAGTGCCGACATTATTGCTGACGGGCTTGGCGGTGAGCTGGTTGAGCTGCGGGCCGTCAGCGGCGATATCGAGGCTGATGCCGGCGGCGAGCGGCTGTTTGCGCATACGGTCAGCGGCGACGTGGAACTCGAGTCGGAGGCCCGCCGCGTGGACATCAATTCGGTCAGCGGCGATATCGATGCCCGCCTCACCGGCGAGGAGGTTGATGCCAATACGGTCTCCGGTGAGCTGCTGTTGATCGCCCGGAGCCTCGACCGAGGACATTTCGAGAGCGTCTCGGGTGACATGGAGCTGGATGTGGCGCTCGCGGGCACCGGCGTTATCTCGGTGGCCAGCCTGAGTGGTGATGTTGATCTGATTTTGCCCGGAGACCTGTCAGCCACCTGCGAGGCAGAGAGCTTCAGCGGCTCTATCAAGAGCACCCGGGGGCAGGTGGAAAAGGCCAAATATGGGCCACACAAAACGCTGCGCTTTGTCTCCGGCGACGGATCGGGCCGAGTGCAAGTCGAAAGCTTCAGCGGCGACGTGCGGATCCGGGAACGGTAAACCGCTCCGCCACACGGCCCGTTTCCTGGCCGGCAGCGTCATAGCTGACCTCCGTCACACGGGTTTCGTCCGGCACGAGACTCACCACGGTGCTGCAGCGCGTCCCGTATTCCGGTGAACAGATAAACATTGGCGCCAGGCGCTCCTCGAGCGCCCGGCCGACGCCGGTTTCTGGCAGCTCCCCGTCTGGCACCTCCCGTGCCGCGAGCGCCGCAATCAACTTTTCGGTTTCCGTTGTGTGCTCCAGCACGTTGCTGATCGCCCGAACCTTAGGCCAGGGCGTATCCAGCGAGGCGTTGCTCAAGGCGTGCACGCCGCCAACGACGGAGCTCGCCAGTCCGCTCTTTGGCTGATTGCTCGACCACCAGAGCGCTTCCCCGTCCCAGACCAGCAGGTTGAACGGCCCGTAGTCCGCCCCCGCCTGCGTCATGGACCGACTGAAGGCCTCGGCACTGGTGTCGGAGGTGAGGAACGATACCGGCAGCTCGCCGCGGGACCGGCTGCCCCGGGCGGCGCCGGGGATCCTCACGTTGGTCACCGCCGCGAATCGTCCCGATCGAGAAACCCCCAGCCATGTGCCGCCGGCGCTGAGGTCTCGCCCCGCGTAAATCTCCGGCTGGCTGTCCCACCAGTGCGCCGGCTGTGCGGCGCGCTGATGAAACTCATCTCGATTGGCGGCGATCAAGACGCGCGGCTCGCCGGCTGCGGAACGGTGCAGCGAAATCCCGATCAAACACATGTCTCAACCGGTATCATAGGGATCATGATGAACTCCATTTTGCTGGCCGCAACGCTGCTGGCAGCCGACCCGTTGTTCGAGGACCGAAGCCAGGCTACCGGCCTGAACTTCACCCATTTTAACGGCATGATCGGTGAACACTTCTTTCCCGAGATGATGGGCGCCGGTGTCGGCCTGCTCGACTATGACCGGGATGGTGACCTCGACCTCTATCTGGTTCAGGGCAGCCTGTTGAGCGAGTCACACAAGCTCAGTCAGGCGCTGATCCAGCCGGTCAGCCCCCTGACGGATCGCCTTTTTCGCAACGACAGCGATAGCGGGCGGCTGCGTTTCATGGACGTGACGGAGCAAAGCGGAATTACTGCGCCCGGTTACGGCATGGGCGTGAGCGTCGGGGACGTGAACAACGACGGCTGGCCAGACCTTTATATCAGCAACTTCGGCCAAAACCAGCTGTGGGTAAACCAGCGCAACGGCACTTTCCAGGAGGTTAGCGAAACGGCGGGCGCCGGTGATGATCGCTGGTCGATTACCGCGGTGTTTTTTGACTACGACCAGGACGGTTGGCAGGACCTCTACGTGGTGAACTACGTAGACTACAAGCTGGCGAGCGCCAAGACCTGCCTGTCGTACAACGATGCGCCGGACTATTGCTCGCCCCAGTCGTACCGCCCCACGGCGGATCGGCTCCTGCATAACGAAGGCGGCGGGCGCTTTCAGGAGGCCACCAGCCGCGCGGGCCTGGGCCGCGCCGAAGGGCCGGGCCTCGGTGCGGTTACCGGTGATTTCAATGCCGACGGCCGGCCTGATCTTTATGTCGCCAACGACGGTGCTTCGAATTTTCTCTGGATGAACCAGGGCGGCGGGCGCTTTAGCGATGAGGCGCTGCTGGCGGGTGTGGCGGTCAATATGTCGGGAATGCCGGAGGCGAGCATGGGCGTGGACGCCAACGACTTCGACGGTGACGGAGACCTTGATCTATTTATGACCCATCTGGATCGACAAACCAACACGCTTTACGTCAACGATGGCGAAGGGTGGTTTATGGATCAGACCCTCGGCAGCGTGCTGGGCGCCAGCAGCTTTGCCTTTACGGGCTTTGGCACCGGCTGGTTCGACCTCGACAATGACGGCTGGCTGGACCTGATCAGCGCCAACGGCGCTGTCGTGAAAATCGCCGAGCAGGTCGCGGCCGGCGAGACGCTGCCGCTGCTTCAGCGCAATCAGCTTTGGCGAAACCTGGGGGATGGGAGCTACGAGGACATCAGCGCCAAGGCTGGCCAGGCGTTTGAGCGGAAGCGCGTCAGCCGAGGCGCAGCGTTTGGCGATCTGGACAACGACGGCGATCTGGACGTGCTGATCACGAACAATGCTGGTCCCGTTGAGCTGCTGGTCAACACCGCCGCGGCGGGCAATGGCTGGCTGGGCCTTGCCGTGACCGACAGCCAGGGCGGGCCGGCGATCGGCGTGCAGGCGACCCTGCGCCTGGGCGACCGTCAGCTCGTTCGTCGCTCTCGCACCGACGGCAGCTACCTGTCGGCCCATGACCCCAGGATCCTGTTTGGTCTCGGGGAGCTGGCCAGCGACGCAGGCACGTTAGAGGTCGAGCTGCGCTGGCCCGACGGCGAAGTCACTCGCCACGCTGGGCTTGAGCCCGGTCGCTACCACGTGATCGTCCAGCCGACCGGATGACCTGGGCCGTGCTGGTGCGGGGGATACCACACTCGCTGCTGCTCATGGTGATGCTGGTGCCGGTGGCAGGGGCGCAGCAGCCGGCGGATCCGTTGGTCGAGCTGATCGCCCAGCAGGCCGCCGCGCCGCGCGATCCCGGTGCCGCAGGCCGACTCGGTATGTACTACCACGCGCATGAGCAGTACGCCGAGGCGTTGCCTTGGTACGAGCACGCTCATGCGTTGGCCCCCAAGCGCTGGCGCTGGCCATACCTTGCCGGACTCTCGCTCATGGAGGCAGCTCGCCCCGAGGACGCGTTGGCGCTGCTGGCGGATGCTTTAGCGCTAGCGCCCGAGCAGGAGGCGGTTGCCGTTCTCAACGCTCAGGTGCTGCTCAGTCTGGGGCTGCTGGAGGCGGCGGACGAGATGCTGGCCCAAGCGATGGTGCAGCACAACAATTCGGCCGCGCTGCTCGCCGAGGAGGGGCTGCTGCGGCTGGCGCAGGGGCGCTATGGTGATTCAGCGAGCCTGCTGCGCCGCGCGCTCGCGCTGCAGCCGGACGCCAGCCGTCTGCGGCATCCGCTGGCCAGCGCGCTTCGCGGGAGTGGCGATCGTGAGGGCGCGCGCGAAGCGCTGGCCGCCGCTGGCAAACAGTCCCCGCGGTTTGACGACCCCGCGGGGGACGAGATGCGAAGCCTGTCCCAGAGCTACGCGTTTTATATGAGTCAGGGGCTGCTGGCCGCAGCCAACGGCGACCTGCCCGCCGCTCGTGAGCTGCTCGAACGGGCGCTCGCCGCCAGCCCGGACAACCCGACGGTGGGGGTGAATTATGCGCGGGTGCTCGAAAGCGGCGGCGATGTGGCGGGTGCCCGGGCAGCGCTCCAGCGTGTGCTTCAGGCAAATCCCGGCCATGCGCCAGCCTGGCGAAATCTCGGGGTGCTGGCGGAGCTGCAGGCGCAGGACGCCCAGGCGCTCGAGAGCTACCGGAAGGCGGTCGGGCTGGACCCTGAAGACTTTCGTTCGCGTTTGCTGGCGGGATCCGCGGCGCTGCGGCTCCGGCAGATGTCCCAGGCGGCGGAGCAGTTCGCCGCGGCATCCCGGCTGAAGCCCGAGCGCGACGAGCTGCTGATGAGCCAGGCGGTCGCCCAGTGGGCGGTCAGTTGTCCGAACGCCATCGATACCGCCCTGCAGCTGGTGCAGCGTCGGCCGGAAGATCCCGCGGCGCTGCTGCTTTACATCCGGCTGACCAGCACCTGCGCCGAGGCGCCACCGCACGCCCGCGCCAACGCCCTCAACGCTGCCCGGAATCTGAGCCAGCTCTACCCGGGGCCGGTGCTCAGGATCAGCCTGGCGATGGCGGAAGCCGCCAGCGGCGCCTTCGAGCAGGCCGCCGTACTCCATGAGTCGGCCGCCCAGGACCTTGCCCCGGAGCTGACCGCTGACCAGCAAAAGTCCCTGGCTGCACTGCTCGATCGCTATCGGGCGGGGCAGGGCTCTGACCAGCCGTTTTTGCTGAATGAACAGGTCCTCAATCCGCCTCGATTGACCCCCGCTGACCGCCGCTGATCAAGAATTACCGCAATAGCTGCAACATCCCGGTGCACAGGGCAACAAACTTCGGTTTGATTATTGAGCTGCGCCAACAGCCCAAAAGTCACGGTTTAACAACGTTTTAACATGGAAAAACCGCATTGCTCTGCGGTTTTCCCCCTATTTTGGTCTACGAAAAGCAGGGTTTTACTCTGTTGCGCTAAGTGCTACCATCGGCCATCGCCGACACAGGCGACTATGACCTATGTCCTAGGTGCATACCTGGGACGTAGCCCCGAAAAACTGTTTTCGAGTGCCAATCGAAAAGCTGGGAGAGTCTCAACCTATGAGTAACAGACGCAATCCTTTATCCAGTGCCGTGCGTTATGCCCTGATGGGCAGCGTGGCCACCGGGATGGCTGTCGGACTGACCGGAACTGCGCTTGCGCAGGACCAGGATCAGGACGAGGATGCAGCAGTCCTTGATCGCGTAGAAATTACCGGTTCGCGAATTAAGCGCGCCGACATTGAAAGCGCATCCCCGGTCTTCGTCATTCAGCGTGAAGAAATCGAGCGTTCCGGACTGACCTCCATCGGTGACCTGCTTCAGGACCTGCCGATTGCCGGCGCCGCTTTGAACACGCAGTTCAACAACGGCGGTAACGGTGAAACCCGTCTCGACCTGCGGAACCTCGGTTCCAACCGACTGCTGGTTCTGTTGAACGGTCGTCGCTTCGTCTCCAACCTGGGCGGTATTGTTGACCTCAACAACTTCCCGGTTGCCGTTGTTAAGCGAATCGAAGTTCTGAAAGACGGCGCATCAGCCATCTATGGTTCTGACGCTATCTCCGGCGTGGTGAACATCATCACCCGCGACGACTTCGAAGGCCTGCAGGCAAACGCCTACATCGGTCAGTACGAGTCAGAGAACGACGGCGAGATCCAGGCCTACGACTTCTCTGTCGGTACCACCTCGGACCGTGGTTCTATCTTCTTCAACGCGTCTTACGTGAAAGCTGGCGCTGTCTTTGCCGGCGACCGGACCATCTCCGCTGAGCCGCAGTTTGGCACCGGCAACGCGTTTGGTTCTTCCGGTACCCCGCAGGGTCGTATCGGTGCTGGCGTGCTGGGCGGCTTTGGCCTGGTGACCGATCCGGGCACCAACGTCACCGGCCCGGGTGGCCTCGGCGCGGCGGCCTTCCGCCCCGGCGATTTCTCCTTTGGTTCTCCGGGTTCTGGTGCAGACCGCTTCAACTTTGCGCCGCAGAACTACCTGCTGACCCCGCAAACGCGGACCAACGTCTATACCCAAGGTACCTACGACGTCACCGACGACATTCGGATGCGCGTAGAGGCGACCTTCAACCGTCGTCAGTCTGACCAGCTGCTGGCGCCGACGCCCCTGTTCCTGGGTCTGTTCGGCAACAACCTGGCGGCCAACGTGGGTGTTGCTGCTGACAACGCGTTCAACGTGTTCGGCGTCGAACTGCCGGCTTCCAGCTTCCTGCTGGGACGTCGTCTGATCGAGGCAGGTCCACGGCGTTTCTTCCAGGACAACGACAGCTTCCGCTTCGGATTCGGTCTGGAAGGCAGCTTCGAAGCTTTCGATCGTTACTTCGACTGGGACGTCAACTACGTTTATGGCGATATCGACCAATCGGACATCAACCAGGGTCGGGTCAACGTCCAGCGCGTGCAGACTGCTCTGTCGGGTGCACCGTGCCGTAACGACGTCAACGGCGACGGCTGTGTGGAGCTCAACATCTTCGGCGGCCAGGGCCCCGACGGTCTGGGCACCATTACGCCGGCGATGCTGAACTACATTCTCTATACCGAGAACGAGTCAGCCGGTAACCAGCTGCTCGACTACACCGCGAACCTGACCGGTGAGCTGTTCGAGATGCCGGCTGGCCCGCTGGGCTTCGCTGTCGGTTACGAGCACCGGGAAGAGGAAGGTTTCGACTCTCCGGACGCCCTGGTCTCTGCCGGTATTACCTCTGGTAACGCCCGTCAGCCGACCTCCGGCAGCTTCAGCGTCGACGAGTTCTACCTGGAACTGGCGATCCCGCTGCTGTCTGGCGTCACCGGCGCTGAGCGTCTGGACCTGTCGCTGGCCACCCGCTGGTCTGACTACGACACCTTCGGCGACACGATCAACTCCAAGATTGGTATTGAGTGGCAGCCCATCGACGACCTGCTGTTGCGGGCTACCTTCTCTGAAGGTTTCCGTGCGCCGCAGATCAGTGAGCTGTTTGCCGGTCAAGGCGACTCGTTCCCGACCATCAGTGACCCGTGTAACTCGGTTGATACCGACGGTGACGGCGTCTTCGATACCGTTCCGGCGCTGCCGGGCTGTGCTGGCGTACCCAACGGGTACATCCAGGCTAACCCGCAGATTCGGATCACCACCGGTTCAAACCCGAATCTGGATCCGGAGACCTCCGAGTCCACGACGTTCGGCTTCGTATACAGCCCGAGCTGGGCCGACGGACTGGACATCACGGTCGACTACTACAAGATCGAGCTGGAAAACACGATCTCGACCACGGGTGCGGTGACGATTCTCCAGACCTGTGCCAACACCGGGACGATCCTGTGTGATCTCATCCAGAGAAACCCGCAGGGCATCGTGACCGACCTTCTGAACGCCAACACCAACCTTGGCGGTACCGAGGTCGAAGGTGTGGACTTCCTGGTCAGCTATGCGTTTCCTGAGACCGACTGGGGTTTCTTCCGGGTGGTCATGGATGCGGCTTATCAGGGCACCAACGAAAACACGGTGCTGGCCAACGACGGTTCTGGTGACTTTGTTAACCAGAACCTCCTGGGCTTCAACATCGGTGACGGTGCGTTCGCTCGCTGGAAGTCAAACATCGATGCGAACTGGAGCTACGGTGACTGGGAAGCCACCTGGGGTATCCAGTACATTCACGGTTCAGAAGAAGCGTGTGATCCTCAAGACTGGGGTGCCTTCGGATTCTGTAACGCTGGCGGCGACGCTGACGGTGACGGATTCCAGGACAACCGGCGTATCGGTGGTACGGCATACCACGACATGCAGGTTTCTTACTTCCTCAGCGAGTATGACACCCGTCTGACCTTCGGCATCAACAACGTTTTCGACAAGAATCCTCCTCTGTCGGTGACGGCGTTTGCCAACAGCTTCAACGTCGCGGACTACCGGACCCCCGGTGTGTTCCCCTACGTGCGGATGACGGTCGACTTCTAGATCGACCCGAAAACGTAAGCACAAGAAAAACCCGCGGTTCGCCGCGGGTTTTTTTTGCCTTAGTTTTGGGGTCAGAGCAAAGGGGATACGTGGGGTTGGCCGCGACCTACGGGTGTCGCTATATCGGGGTCATATATCGGGGTCAGAGCATGTTGGGGTGAGAGTAAAAGGACAGCGGTATTAATCTGTCACAGTAATATGAACCCCGCGCCAGACCCCCGCGCAAGTTAACCCCGCGCCAGCAGAGC